>CALPNL020000186.1 GCA_943324925.2 Chitinophaga pinensis
CAGTTTTATAATGCTACCGTTGGAAAATATCCTTATGACCAATATTCAATAATTCAAGGTGGCGATTGAGGAATGGAATATGCGATGTGTACTTTAATTTTGGGGGAAGGCACGTATGACGGACTTCTTGGCGTTATTGCGCATGAAATGGGGCACTCGTGGTTTCAACACATTTTAGCTTCCAATGAAAGCAAACACGGATGGATGGACGAAGGATTTACCTCATTTATCGAAGATTTAGGCATGAATGAATTGGCAGATAAAAAATCGGAAAACCCATTTGAAGGAAGCTATAAAAGCTATATAAATATGGCCAATTCTGGCAAGGAACAACCACAAGGAACTCATGCTGATCGATTTGATGAAAACAGGGTTTACAGCATTACCTCCTACAGTAAAGGCGAAGTTTTCTTGGCACAACTTCAATACCTCATCGGAAAGGAAAATTTATATAAAACAATTAAGCGTTATTATTCCGAATTCAAGTTCAAACATCCTACGCCAAATGATATTAAAAGAACGGCGGAAAGAGTATCGGGAGCAGAATTGGATTGGTATTTAACCGATTGGACGCTGACAACAAATACGATTGATTACAGTATAAAATCAGTGAATGAAGAAGGTGATGCTACAGTAATTAATTTGGAAAGAATAGGCAGAATGCCAATGCCAATAGACTTAGAAGTGGAATATGTAGGCGGAAATAAAGAAACATTTTATGTGCCTTTACGAATGATGAGTTATGTAAAAGACAATCCAAATCCTGCAATGAAAAGAACGATTTTGAACGATTGGGCTTGGGGAAATCCTAATTATCAATTTAAAATTTCAACTAATAAAGCCAACATAAAAAAAATCAGAATTGACCCAAGTGGCTTAATGGCCGATGTCAAAAAAGACAACAATGTTTATGAATTCAAATAATAATATTTCTATTTGTTTAGCATTTTATATCTTTGATTTCAAATAACCAACATGCAGCTACCTTCAAATAAAAAAATTTACTTTGCATCCGACCAACATTTTGGAGCGCCAACTGCGGAATTGAGTTTTCCTAGAGAACAAAAATTTGTGGCTTGGCTTGACGAAATTAAAGAGGATGCAGAAGCTTTATTTTTATTAGGCGATTTATTCGATTTTTGGTTTGAATACAAAACTGTTGTTCCTAAAGGGTTTGTTCGGGTTTTGGGTAAACTTGCCGAAATTCGCGACAGCGGAATCCCAATCTATTTCTTCGTTGGAAACCATGATTTATGGATGAGTGATTACTTTGAAAAGGAACTTAATATTCCTGTTTACCGCGATAATAAAGAATTTACTTTCAACAATAAAACTTTCTTAATTGGCCATGGCGATGGAAAAGGTCCCGGCGACAAAGGCTATAAAAGAATGAAACGTGTTTTTACCAATTCCCTTTCAAAAACTTTTTTCCGATGGTTGCATCCTGATATTGGTGTGAAATTAGGTCAGTATTTATCTGTAAAAAACAAACTGATTTCTGGCGATGAAGATGTGAAGTTTTTGGGTGAAGAAAACGAATGGTTGGTGCTTTATTCCAAAAGAAAATTAGAAACAAAACACTACAATTATTTGGTTTTTGGGCACCGTCATTTACCGATGAAAATTACGGTTGGTGAAAACTCCGAATATATAAATCTGGGAGACTGGATTAGTTATTTTACCTATGGCGTTTTCGATGGAGAAAATTTCGAAATTAAGAAATTTGAAACCAAATAAACTAAAGTAAAAAAAGGAACTGCTGTTAGCAACCATCCTCCAAAACCACAAAGCAATTCGAAGGAAAGTTGGGAAAGGGTCCCGAAAAAACTCTCCTGAAAAGAAGCGATAATTTCTTGAGCCGAATGATGGGATTGCGGAATTGAAAAAATAAACTCCCCAATATTAATAAAAGGAATGATCATTAACAATTGAATGGGCCACATAAGGTAACTTAGGGCAATCATTATTGGCAAATTCAGTTTTCGTTTTACTGAAAGTATGGTTAACAAAACAGTGGTCACCCCAACAATTGGAATAATTGAGAATAAAGAAGCAACCAAAATGCTTTTCAACAATTCTTTGGGCGATAACCCTTGTTTAAAAAGCGCAACTGTTTTTGATTTTAAAGCCCTTATATTCCAATTTTTACTGGTTTTCATCGATGTCTTTTTGCAAGTCTAATTTTCTAAATGTCGGGGAAGCAAATCCAGTAAATACAACAATAATTAACGTCATCGTGCCTCCAAAAACTACCGAAGTAATTGTACCCATTAGCTTGGCTGTTAATCCGCTTTCAAAAGCACCGAGTTCATTTGAAGAACCCACAAAAATGGAATTCACCGCCGCTACCCTTCCTCGCATGTGATCGGGAGTTTTTAATTGTAAGATGGTTTGTCGGATTACTACAGAAATTCCATCCACGACGCCACTTAAAAATAAAGCAATTACCGATAACCAAAATAGCGTTGAAATTCCAAAAACAATAATGCAAATTCCAAAGGCAAAAATTGAAAATAACAACTTCATCCCTGCGTTTTTATTTAATGGAACATACGCAGAAATAAACATCGTAATAAAAGCGCCTAATGCTGGGGCCGCTCTTAAAACGCCAAATCCTTCGGGGCCCACTTTCAAAATATCTTGAGCATAAATGGGCAATAATGCTACTGCTCCGCCAAATAAAACAGCGACCATGTCTAGGGATAAAGCGCCTAAAATGGTTTTATTATTATAAACGAACTTCACCCCTTCTTTAAGACTTTGCATTATGGGTTCGCCTATTTTTGGATTTAAAATAGGCTTCGTACTTATTTGGCTTAACGCAATTAATGCTAAAAGGGAACAGGCTAAAATGGACAACATCGATCCGTAAACACCAATTATAGTGATAGAAAATCCTGCAACTGCGGGGCCTAAAACAGAACTAATTTGCCATACCGAGCTGCTCCATGTTGCTGCATTGGCATAGAGATTTTTTGGAACAATTAAGGAAAGTAACGAGAAAATGGTAGGCCCTAAAAATGCTCGAACAATTCCGCCAAGAAACACTAAAAAGTAAATTGAATACAAAATTGTTTTGGCTGATAAATTACTTCTGAAAGGCTCCCAAGTCAATAAAAACAAGCCTAAACTAATTATAAAAAATCCAATTATGCATTTAAATAACAATCCCTTTTTTTCATTTTGATCGACAAAATGACCAGCAAATAAAGCCATCAAAATAGCGGGAACAACTTCCATTAAACCTACAATTCCAAGTGAAAGGGCGCTTTTAGTCAAGCTATACACTTCCCATTCAATTACAATAAACTGCATGGACCAGGAAAAAACCATAATAAATCGAAGCGATAAGAAAATATTAAATTCTCTTATTCTCAACGCTGCATACGGATCATTTTTTGCCATTTATAATTCGTTATTTTTAATATCTCTCAATCTTAGTTGAATTGAAACGGTCCCATTCCACTCGTTTTCATCTATACAATAGGCCGCCTCAAAAGGCTTTTTATTGGTAACTAAATCCATTTTATTCCCCAATCCAAAACCAATTGCGGCAATTCCCTCAGAATTATTTTGCTTTACAAATAGTTTTAAGTGCGATTGATCGGCACCCATTAATTTGGGAAAACCAGTATCATAAATATTTTTAGACATAAAAATGGGTGTCATATTCAACGGTCCAAAAGGTTCAAATTGATTGATAATTCGAAGAAATTTTGGAGTAATTTGTGGAAAATCAATTTCTAAATCGATCGAAATTTCAGGTAATAAAAGTTCTGGATCAATGGTTTCTGAAACTACTTTTTCA
>CALPNL020000187.1 GCA_943324925.2 Chitinophaga pinensis
AGGGCTAAATTCATTGTTCATACCAAGCATATCATGAATCACAAGTACTTGACCATCAACGTCTCCACCAGCACCGATACCAATCACTGGAATCGAAATACTTTTAGCCACTTTAGCAGCAAGATGAGCAGGTATTTTTTCTAAAACCAATGCAAAACAACCTATTTTTTCTAGCATTTTAGCATCTTCTAATAATTTTTCGGCTTCTTCTTCTTCTTTTGCACGAACAGTATAACTTCCAAATTTATAGATAGATTGAGGAGTCAATCCTAAATGTCCCATCACAGGAATTCCTGCATTTAATATTTTTTTAATCGAATCTTTTATTTCATGACCACCTTCTAATTTTACTGCATGGCTTCCGCTTTCTTTCATTATCCTAATGGAAGAACGAAGAGCTTCTTTTGGATCCGATTGATAACTTCCAAACGGTAAATCGACTACGACCAATGCTCTGTCTATAGCTCGAACCACACTTGAAGCATGATAAATCATTTGATCTAAAGTAATTGGCAAGGTAGTTTCATGTCCTGCCATTACATTGGAAGCAGAATCACCCACAAGGATTACGTCAATTCCTGCCGTATCTACAATTTTTGCCATGGTAAAATCATAGGCAGTTAGCATAGAAATTTTTTCCCCATTGGATTTCATTTCTATTAGTGATTTTGTAGTAATTCTTTTGTAATCTTTTTTGGCTACTGACATTGTCGATTTATTTAGTGTAATTATCTTAGTAATGCTTGCAAAAATAAACAAATAACCGATTAAAAGTTTCTCTTTTATCTAACAATCTGCAAAATTAACGGCAATGGCTAATCCACCTTCAGAGGTTTCTTTGTATTTATTATTCATATCTTGAGCTGTTTGCCACATGGTGTCTATCACTTTATCCAATGGAACTTTTGCATTTTTTGGATCGGTTTCCAATGCTAGTTCGGCTGCATTTATTGCTTTGATGGCTCCCATAGTATTTCTCTCAATACATGGAATTTGAACTAAGCCACCCACAGGATCACAAGTCATTCCTAAATGATGCTCCATTGCAATCTCCGCTGCCATTAATACTTGTTCTGGACTTCCACCCATTAATTCGCACAATGCGGCTGCTGCCATTGCTGATGAAACGCCAATTTCGGCCTGACATCCTCCCATTGCTGCTGAAATGGTAGACCCTTTTTTGAACAAACTTCCAATTTCTCCCGCAACCATTAAAAATTGTTTAATTTCTTTGTCGCCAGCGTGATGATTTTCAATTACTAAGTAATACATTAATACAGCAGGAACAACTCCGGCACTTCCATTCGTAGGAGCAGTAACAACTCTTCCTAAAGCAGCATTTACTTCATTTACTGCGAGTGCAAAGCAGCTTACCCATTTTAGTATTTGTCGGAATTTTACTTCTGTTTTTCGAATGGTTTCAAGCCATGATTGAGGCGAATCGTAATTGGCTAAACCAATTAAATTTTGATGCATATCAAAAGCTCTTCTACGAACATTTAGTCCGCCTGGTAAAATACCTTCAGAATGGCAACCAATGTACATGCATTCTAACATGGTTTCCCATATGCGAAGCAATTCACTTTCAATTTTTTCTTCAGAACGCATTGATTTTTCATTTTCCAATACAATTTCTGAAATTTTCATATTTTCAATAGTGCAATATTCTAATAATTCAACAGCATTTGAAACTTGAAATGGAAAGGCACATTTTATTTCCTGTTTTTTCTTCGCGTTAATTCTCTCTTCTTTAACTACAAATCCACCTCCAATAGAAAAAAATATTGAGGAATAGGTTGAATTATCTTTTAAAAAGGCAGTAAATTTCAAACCATTGGCATGAAAAGGAAGAAATTCTTTATTGAAAATGATATCTTGATTTAATTTAAAGGGAATATTTACTTCATTTCCTAAAATAATCTCATCGTTTTCAGTAATCGATTTTGTTATTTTAGAAATGTTTTCAATTGGAATGTACTCCGGATCTTGGCCACTTAATCCTAGCATTATAGCGAAATCGGTAGCATGTCCTTTTCCTGTTAATGATAATGAACCATATAAATCTACTTGAATACGATTTGTATTTTGAAATGAGTTGTTGTCCTTCAATTCTTTTAGAAATCTTTCGGCAGCTTTCCATGGACCTAAAGTGTGAGAACTCGAGGGACCAACACCGATTTTAAGCATATCAAATACCGATATACATTCTTCCATAATTATTGGTTTATTATTGAATTACAAATATAAATAAAGTAATCATATAATAAATTTTTATAATTTAAATTGTGAATTTAATACAATCCATCACGATTTGAAACTAAAATTTACTGAATTGTTAATTTGGATTTTTTTTGCAGAGATACTATTTTATTAATGTGCCTGCATTTTCTTTTACAATAATCTCGAGTGGAATATAATTGGTGATTTCAATTTCTTCTTTTAATACCAATTTTTTATAAAGATGACTAATTCCTAAATATCCCTGATCTTGTGGTTTTTGATTGATTAAAAAATCAATTTTCCCATCGTTTAGGTAGGCTAAATTATCCTTTAATAAGTCGTAACCCACTACTCGAATGTCTTTTAAATTATTTTCTTTTATGAATTTTGCAACAATATACACCCGGGAGTTGGGAACAAAAACACTATTTATTCCCTTGAATATTTCTTTTGTAAGCTTATTGTATTCGGAATCTTTAATACTTATTTCAGAAAATTTATAATTTGAAAACTCTTTGTTTTCTTTAAAAAAAGAATGAAAACCTTTAATTCTTTGCAAATAAACAGAGGTAGTTTCTATTTCTCGAGTAATTTTCATAATCAAAACAGTATTGTCTGATTTTACTCCAAAACTGATCAATTTACCAGCTAAATAGCCACTTTGATAGGCATCTTGGCCAATATAATCTAATCCTTCAATTTCAGAAATATTAGAATCGATCATTACAATTGGAATATTTTTCTTTTTAAATTCCTTTAAAAACAATACGGATTCATCATAAAAAATTGGGGCAAAAAGCAATCCATCGTATTTTCCTTCTAGTACCTTTTGTGCTACCTTTTTGAATGCGGCCGAATTGTATTTGTAGTTGATATATTCCATTGTAACACCAAATCTTTCAAACTCTTCAGCTGCTTTTTTTATTCCTAATAACGGTCCCAGCCAATACTCTAAACCTTCGTGTTGGGGTAAGAAAACAGCAATTTTAAACTTTTTATTAAATGCTAAATTACTGGCATAAATGTTTCTTTTATAGCCGTATTGTTTAACAATAGCATTAACAACGTCAATATTTTCCTGGGAAACTTGGCCTCTATTATGAAGAATTCTATCTACTGTACCAACAGAGATATTTGCCAATTCTGCTATTTTTTTAATTGTTATGATGGCGTTTTTTTTAAATTAAACAGTTCTTAATTTCTACAAAAATAAGTTTAAATTCAAATTTAAAAAAAATAAAGTAATTATTAATTTTTTTTATTTAGATTTGCAATAGCGTGTCCGTACACGAACAAATAAATTTAATTACTTTAAACAAACAACAAACTATAATAATTTAAAAAGATGTCAAAAAAAGTAGTAACATTTGGTGAGATCATGTTAAGATTAGCACCACAAGGATTTTTAAGATTTTCACAAGCAGATAATTTTGATGTTGTATATGGAGGAGGAGAATCAAACGTAGCGGTTTCATTAGCTAATTATGGAATTCCAGTTGATTTTATAACTCGTTTACCAAAGAATGATATTGGAGAATGCGCGATGATGGAGATGCGAAAAAGAGGTGTTGGAGTTGAT
>CALPNL020000188.1 GCA_943324925.2 Chitinophaga pinensis
CCAACCAATAAGGAGAATCCACTGATAATCCAACCTACAACATTCATTTTAGAAATAATACCATCTAATAAATCCGTGAACCCCGACAATACATTAATGAAAAAGTTGTCTATTTCGCCAGTTTTCATTCCGCGATAATTTCTCAATTTCTGAGTTAATTCCGCTTTATAAGCTTCCATATCAATTCCTTTTTCTGGCTTAATAACGATTACTGGAGTCATAGAATCGTTGTTATCGCCGTATAATCTTCTTAGGAAATTTACTGGTAAATAAACTGAAGTGTCATCACTTTCGCCAAAAATTCCCGAACCTTTTTTCTTCAAAACACCTACAACTGTGAATTTTTGACCGTACATTCTAATGTTTTTTCCAATGGGATCAGTTCCTTCAAAAAGCCCTTGCGCCACTTCATTTCCCAATACAACTAGTGCTGCACCTGAATTGGCTTCCGCTTCATTATAAAATCGGCCTTCTTGGAATTCTAAACCTTGGATATCTATAAATTCATGAGAAACAGGAACTACATTCACATCACTAACAATGTTAGCTTCATATTTAAGGGATTGGCTTGAAGTAAACATCTGATAACACATTTCTTTGGTATTATTTAAAGATGATTTTAAATACTCGTATTCATCATATTTAACATTTGGAAACTGCTCCCTTTTCCATTGCGGAATTTCCGAAGGTCCAAATGAAAAACGCATTAAGTAGATCGTATTTTTATCTAAACTGCTTAAGTCTTTTTTTATTTTTCTATCCAATGAGTCTACTGCAGCCAGAACTGCAATGATGGAGAAAATTCCAATAGTTACTCCTAATAGTGAAAGTAATGTTCGCAATTTATTGTTTCGTAGTGCATTCATTGCAAAACTGAAACTCTCTTTTAGCAATCGAAAATAAACAATCATGGCTTTAATTTAGTAGCGTAAAATTCAATATTATTTTATGAAAAACCTAATAAAATAACTATTTTTGCACTTTTAAATCTAACTACTACAATGAACACTACTAAGAAAATTCAATCTGCTTTAATTTCAGTTTTTTCAAAAGATGGTTTAGAACCTATCGTGAGAAAATTACACGAACAAAATGTTACATTTTACTCCACTGGAGGAACTGAAGATTTTATTAAAAACCTTGGAATTCCTGTTGTTCCTGTAGAAGACGTAACTTCTTATCCTTCGATTTTAGGTGGCCGTGTAAAAACTTTACACCCCAAAATTTTTGGTGGAATTTTAAATCGACAAGACAATGAAAGTGATGTGCAACAAATGCAAGAATTTGATATCCCCCAGATAGATTTAGTGATTGTAGATTTATACCCTTTTGAAAAAACAGTTGCTTCAGGTGCATCGGAAGCGGATAGTATTGAAAAAATTGACATCGGTGGAATTTCATTAATTCGTGCTGCAGCAAAGAATTTTAAAGACACCGTAATAGTAGCTTCAGTAAATGAATACAGTTCACTTTTAGATACCATTACCGATAAAAATGGCGCAACAACATTGGAAGACAGAAAATTATTTGCTACAAAAGCGTTCCATGTTTCTTCTAATTATGATACTGCAATTTTTAATTATTTCAATACCGATGAAACCTATTATAAACAAAGTATTGCCAACGGACAAATATTAAGATACGGTGAAAACCCGCACCAAAAAGGATATTTCTTTGGTGATTTTGAAGCTATGTTCACCAAATTACACGGTAAAGAATTATCGTACAATAATTTATTAGATGTGGATGCAGCGGTTAATTTGATTTTAGAATTTAAAAATGAAGATCCTACTTTCGCCATTTTAAAACACAATAATGCCTGCGGTTTAGCTACTAGAAAATCAATGAAAGATGCTTATTTAACTGCTCTAGCTTGCGATCCTACATCGGCTTTTGGAGGGGTGCTAATTGCTAATGGCAAAATTGATGTCGCTACAGCAAATGAAATAAATTCTTTGTTTTGTGAAGTGGTAATTGCACCTAGCTATGATGAGGAAGCAATAGCCATTTTAGAACAAAAGAAAAATAGAATTATCTTAGTGCAAAATGAAGTAGAATTGCCTAAAACTCAAGTTAGAACTTGTTTAAACGGACTTTTAGTACAAGATAAAAATAATATCACCGATTCAAAATCAGATTTAAAAACGGTAACAATTACTGAACCAACCTCTCAAGAAATTGAAGATTTGATATTTGCCTCAAAAATTTGTAAAAACACCAAATCAAATACGATAGTTTTTGCAAAAAATGGCACCTTAATCTCCTCTGGAACTGGACAAACATCAAGAGTAGATGCTTTAAAACAAGCCATTGAAAAAGCCGATACTTTTGGATTTGATTTGCATGGGGCGGTAATGGCAAGTGATGCTTTCTTCCCATTTCCGGATTGTGTGGAAATTGCTAATCAATCAGGAATCACTGCTGTAATCCAGCCTGGAGGTTCTATCAAAGATGAATTGAGTATCGATTATTGTAATGAAAATAAAATTGCAATGGTATTTACAGGAACACGTCATTTTAAACATTAATTTGTTTAACTTTGTAAATAATTTTTTTCAAACCTAACTAAACCCTTAAAAGACTTATGGGATTTTTTGATTTCATGACCGAGGATATCGCTATCGACCTTGGTACCGCAAACACATTAATCATTCACAATGGAAAAGTTGTAATTGATTCACCATCTATTGTTGCTCGAGACAGAATTACCGGTAAAATTATTGCCGTTGGTAAAGAGGCAAATTTGATGCAAGGTAAAACCCATGAAAACATAAAAACTATTCGACCGTTAAAGGACGGAGTTATTGCCGATTTCGATGCTTCAGAAAAAATGATAAGCATGTTTATTAAAAGTATTCCTGCTTTGAAAAAAAGAATGTTTACGCCAGCACTTCGCATGGTTGTTTGTATTCCCTCAGGAATTACTGAAGTTGAAATGCGTGCTGTTAAAGAATCTTGTGAAAGAGTAAACGGTAAAGAAGTATACTTAATTCACGAACCTATGGCCGCGGCAATCGGTATCGGAATTGATATTATGCAACCTAAAGGAAACATGATTGTGTATATTGGAGGAGGAACAACTGAAATTGCAGTTATTGCACTTGGAGGAATTGTTTGCGATAAATCAGTTAAAATTGCCGGGGATGTTTTTACCAATGATATTATTTACTATATGCGTACCCAACACAACTTATTTGTTGGAGAAAGTACGGCTGAAAAAATAAAAATAGAAATTGGTGCAGCAATTGAAGATTTAGAAACTCCACCAGATGAATATTCAGTTCAAGGACGTGATTTATTAACTGGAAAACCAAAACAAGTTATTGTTTCCTACAGAGAAATTGCAAAAGCATTAGACAAATCAATACAAAGAATTGAAGACGCCGTAATGGAAACCTTATCTCAAACACCTCCTGAATTAGCAGCGGATATTTACAACACTGGTATATATTTAGCTGGTGGTGGATCGATGTTAAGAGGTTTAGATAAGAGAATTTCTCAAAAAACAGATTTGCCAGTTTACATTGCCGAAGATCCATTAAGAGCCGTGGTACGTGGAACAGGAATGGCATTAAAAGACATCCCAAGATTTAGAAGTATTTTAATAAAATAATAGGCACAATAGATGCAGCAAATATTCAATTTTATTTTTAAAAACAGCCATCGTTTGCTGTTTTTGCTGCTTTTAATGATTTCATTAGTATTGACTATTCAATCTCATTCTTTTCATAGAAGCAAGGTGATTTCATCTGCTAATTTTCTTAGTGGAGGTGTATA
>CALPNL020000189.1 GCA_943324925.2 Chitinophaga pinensis
AAAGCAGGGGTTTCTGCAGTGGGGATGGGAAGCAAACTCATCAGCAAACAATTGATGGCGGATAAAGAGTATGCTACCATCGAATCAGAAACCAAAGCAGTATTAAATTTGATTCAATCAATAAAATAATATTTAGATGAAAACAATAGTCATAACAGGTGCAGGTGGAGTTTTATGTAGCACTTTAGCGAAAGCATTAGCAAAACAAGGACACCAAATAGCATTATTAGATTTGAAAAAAGAAGCTGCAGATCAAGTGGCAAATGAAATCAACGCAGCAGGAGGTAAAGCAATTGGTGTTGCTGCCAATGTATTGGAAAAAGAATCATTAGAAGCAGCAAAGGAAGAAGTAAATGATAAATTAGGGAGTTGTGATGTTTTGATAAACGGAGCTGGAGGAAATCATCCATTAGGAACAACCTCGAATCCTTTTTTATTGGAAGAAGACCTGTACAATTCAACCGAAGGATTTAAAACTTTTTTTGATTTGGATGCGGAAGGAATAAAATTCGTATTCAATTTAAATTTCATTGGAACTTTATTGCCAACACAAGTTTTTTCAAAAGACATGATTGGTAAAAAAGGATGTAGTATTTTGAATATTTCTTCTATGAATGCCTTTACCCCATTGACAAAAATACCAGCCTACAGCGGTGCAAAAGCAGCTGTATCTAACTTTACACAATGGTTAGCAGTGCATTTTTCAAAAGTTGGAATTCGTGTGAATGCCTTAGCGCCAGGATTTTTCTTAACCGATCAAAACCGTGCATTATTAACAACTGAAAGTGGTGCATTGACATCAAGAGGAAATTCAATAATTGATCAAACCCCAATGGGAAGATTTGGTGAACCAGAAGATCTAGTAAGTACTACATTGTATTTATGTGATGATGCATCCTCTTTTGTAACAGGGGTAGTAATCCCAATTGATGGAGGTTTTAGTGCCTATAGTGGAGTTTAAAAATAGTATAAAATTTTATTTACATAAGTTATGGAACAAACATGGAGATGGTACGGACCAAATGATCCTGTGAAATTATCAGATGCTAAACAAGCTGGTGCAACAGGAATAGTTACCGCTTTACATCATATTAAAAATGGGCAAGTGTGGGAAGTGGGCGAAATAATGAAAAGAAAGAATGAAGTGGAAGCGGCAGGATTAACATTTTCTGTTGTAGAAAGCATTCCTGTTCACGAGGACATCAAAAAGCAATCAGGGGATTATTTGAAATACATAGAAAACTACAAGCAAAGTATTAAAAATTTAGCTGCATGTGGAGTAAATATTGTATGTTATAATTTTATGCCAGTTTTGGATTGGTCTAGAACTGATTTGTCGTATGAAATGCCTGATGGTTCAAAAGCGTTACGTTTTGATATCAATGAATTTGCCGCCTTTGAATTATTCATCCTAAAAAGGCCAGGTGCAGAAAACACCTATACAGACTCTCAAAAAGCAAAGGCAAAAGTGACTTTTGAAAAGTTATCTGATGCCGATAAAATCAAATTACAACAAAACATTATTGCGGGTTTACCTGGCGCTGAAGAATCTTATACCGTTGCAGATTTCTTAAAAGTGCTTCAAGGCTATGACGGTATCGATGCAGCGAGATTAAAGGAAAATTTATATTTTTTCTTAAGAGAAATTATTCCGGTTGCTGAAAGTGTAGGCGTTTTAATGGCTATTCATCCAGACGATCCTCCTTATCCGATATTAGGTTTGCCTCGAGTGGTGAGCACGGAAGCGGATTTAATTCAATTACTTAATGCCATTGATTCTCCTTCAAATGGATTTTGTATGTGTACCGGTTCTTATGGTGTGATTGCCGATAATGATTTACCTGGAATTGTAGATCGTCATGGTGCAAAAATGAATTTTATTCATCTTAGGAGTACGCAACGTGATGAAGAAGGTAATTTCTATGAAACCAATCATTTAGAAGGAGATGTGGATATGTATGAGGTGGTAAAATCAATTTTGAAGAAGCAAAAAGAAACAAAAAGAGTGATTCCAATGCGACCTGATCACGGACACCAAATGTTAGACGATTTGAACAAAAAAACCAACCCAGGTTATTCAGGACTCGGCCGTTTAAGAGGTTTAGCAGAATTACGAGGTTTAGAAATGGGAATTGAGAAAAGTTTATTTTAATTTATTATGGCTGAAAATATATTTATTACTGATGATTTTTTGTTGCATAGTGAAGTGGCTAAAACACTGTATCACCATCATGCAAAAATGCAACCAATATTCGATTATCACTGTCATTTATCTCCAAAAGATATTGCTGAAGACCGTCAATTTGAGAATTTAACTCAAATTTGGATTGAAGGGGATCATTATAAATATAGAGCCATGCGTGCCAATGGTGTTGATGAAAAATTCATTACTGGTGACGCCAGTCCATATGATAAATTTCAGAAATGGGCTCAAACGGTGCCTTATACCTTAAGGAATCCATTGTATCATTGGACTCATTTAGAATTAAAAAATTATTTTGGGATCACTACTTTATTGGATGCTAATTCTGCGGAAGCAATTTACAATGAAGCTACTGCTTTATTACAAAAACCAGAGTACAGTGTTAGAAATATTCTCCGTAAAATGAATGTAAAAGTAGTGGGAACAACTGATGATCCTACTGATGGCTTACAATTTCACAAAAAAATTAAAGACGATAATTTTGAAATAAAAGTCCTACCTTCCTTTCGTCCTGATAAAGCTACCGAAATTGAAAAAGGACAAGCATTTATTGATTGGATCAAAAAATTGGAGCAATCCGTTGGTTTTTCAATTACCGATTTTTCGATATTAATTAAGGCATTAAAAGACAGACACGATTTTTTCCATGAAATGGGATGTAGAATTTCGGATCATGGACACAACACTTTTTATAGTGAAAACTATACTGCTGAAGAAGTAGATTTAATTTTTCAAACCGCAATAAATGGCAAATCACTATCTGATTTAGAAATAAAAAAATATAAATCGGCTGTTTTATTTGAATTGGCTTCAATGAATAAAGCAAAATCGTGGGCGCAACAATTTCACGTTGGGGCTATTAGAAATAATAATGATAAAATGTTACAAGAATTAGGACCCGATCAAGGTTTTGATTCCCTTGGCGATTTAGTTATGGCTGAGAATATGAGTAAATTCTTTGGAAAACTCAGTAAATACGATTCGCTAACTAAAACTATTGTTTATAATTTAAATCCAAGAGACAATGAAATGTTTGCTTCTATGGCCGCTAATTTTAATGATGGAAAAGTAGCAGGAAAAATGCAATACGGTGCTGCCTGGTGGTTTTTAGACCAAAAAGACGGCATGGAAAAACAATTAAATGTACTTTCAAATTTCGGTTTATTAAGCCGTTTTGTAGGAATGGTAACCGATTCCCGTAGCTTCCTTTCGTTTCCTAGACATGAATATTTTAGACGTATATTGTGCAATGTTCTTGGTGATGAAATTCAAAAAGGAGAATTGCCTAACAATTTACAATTGATCGGTACAATGGTGGAAAACATTTGTTATAAAAATGCTGTTTCCTATTTTAAAATCGATTAACAAATTACTATTAAAAACCTAACCAATACAAAAAAAAATACCAATGAAAGAGACCAACCTATCAATCGGCAAATACAGATGGACCATTTGTGGTTTGCTATTCTTTGCAACTACCGTGAATTATTTAGACCGTCAGGTATTGAGTTTATTAGCGCCAAGTTTGTCGGAAGAGTTTGGCTGGTCCAATACAGATTATGCT
>CALPNL020000190.1 GCA_943324925.2 Chitinophaga pinensis
CAAATGCAGCTGTTAAAGCATTGTGTTGGTAGGGCAACCAAGATGGATAACGCCAAAAGTTAGTTAAATTTTCAGAAGGTGATTCTTTAGCAGTATAAGACGGATTCAAGTTTACATTTAACTTTAATCTTTTACTTAATTCAATATCAAATTTAGTTCTGAAATTTAATTTTTGGAAATTACTTTTTAGCATAACCCCCTGGTCTCCTTGATATCCAGCTGAAATATAATATTTCATTGCTTTAGTTCCGCCGGTCGCTCCAAATTGAATATTTTTAAATTCAGCATTACGCAATACTTCCCCTTGATAATCGTAACCTCTTCCACCTAACATGGTATTCTCTACAATATAACCAGCAATTAAGTTATTTGTTTTAGTGGCACTCCCTTGATAAATTAAATTTAAGGCATTTGGATTGGTCACCCCTTCCGCTTGAATAGCAGGGTCAGTTATTCTTAATGCTCTTTCTTGATATAATAAATTAATATATTCAGAAGTAGACATCATATTGTATTTTTCATACGCACTTTTAAATCCAGTGCTATATTTGAAAGAATACTTGGCTTTATCGGCTTTTCCACTTTTAGTAGTAATTAAGATTACCCCACTAGCACCCCTAGAACCATAAATTGCTGCAGAAGCGGCATCTTTTAAAACTTCAACAGAAGCAACATCGGCCATATTTAATGTCGCTAAACCATCAGGAATCGGTTGACCATCAACTACAACTAAAGGACTTGCCCCAGCATTAATAGAACTAATACCACGAACAGAAATTTGAGCATCGGCTCCAGCTTCTGATGAAATATTTTGAACTTGTACTCCGGCAATTTTACCTTGAAGTGCTTGATCTATTCTAGACACAGCAACTTCGTCTAATTTCTCATTTTTATATTTGGAGATAGATCCAGTTACGTTTGATCTTTTTTGAGTACCGTAACCAATTACAACTACTTCATCTAATTCACTTTTAGATTCTACAAGTGTAATGTTGATCTCTTTGTTTTTTCCAACTACCACAATTTGCGGAGCAAATCCTAGATAAGAAAATCGTAAAATTGATTTAGAGTTTTTTACTTCAATGGTGTACTTTCCGTCTAAATCTGTTGTGGTGTTTTTTTCTTCAAATGTTATTGTAACACCTGGAATTGGATCACCTTTACTATCAACAACAGTACCTGAAATCTTTTTCGGATCATTCTGACTAAATGCAATTGATGTAAAAATTAATAAAAACAATAATAATAGTTTTTTCATAATTTGATTGAATTAATTGGTTTTTTTTGGTTAATGATAAAAATATCTTTAAATAATTAATGATTGTAAAAATATTAATTCCGTAAATTTTGAAAATCCGTAATTGGTATAAAAATTGTCCAATATTAATTTTACTCCTCTACCTTATCTTTTTTCTTATTCACATTGGAAGCATGACGACCACTTCCGCCAGCATTGTCAATAATCCCTTTTTCAGGACTTAACGTCTTCAAAGTTGCTTTTAACCTCTTAAAAGCTTTAGCTGCTTCTTTATTCTCGGAATAATTAGTTACTAATTTTTCTTCAAATGGCGAATTGCTCATATCAAAAAGTTCGTCTTCACGATTTAATTTCCACTTCAAATCACGAACGTACCACTTGTTTCCCAATTCTATAAAAATCCATTCTCTTGGCTTTCCTTGCTTTCCAAATAGTTGTGGAAGAAAACTATGTCCGTCAATTTCTTTATTGACTGGTAATTTCGCTCCAGCTAAATCGGCAAAGGTTGGAAGTAAATCCGTGGAATCAATTAATAAATCACTTGTTTTTCCGCCTTCTATAACACCAGGCCAACTGGCAATAGTAGGAACTAAACTTCCACATTCTAACATTGTTCCTTTTTTTCCAGATAACGCTTTACCCCCTATTGTACTTCTATTAGCATACTGACTCGCCGTACCATTGTCACCCATAAAAACAATTAATGTATTGTTACGCAATTTTAAATCGTCCAAGGTTTTCAACAATTTTCCAACTAATTTATCCATATACGCCGTATTATCAGCATATAAATCACTTCCTGGTTTGCTATCCGGAGTACGTTGAATTACTGCATGAATATGAACCATTGAATAATATAAAAAGAACGGTTTATCTTTATTATTTGTTATAAAATCTAACAAATGATCGTGCATTAAATCTGGCATATACGTTTGGGCATCCAGTTTTTTAGTGACACCATTTTCAATGTAGTTTTCAGATTTCTTTTTTTCTGTTGACCAATAATCCCCACTTCCAGCAAATGTTAGGTAATCATCGAAGCCAAAATCTCCTGGGGTTTTTGAAAATTGACTCCATTTTCCAACTAAAGAGGTTGTATATCCGGCAGGTTTTAAAACCGAAGGAATTAAAATCTCATTTTCTGGCTTAATTTCACCCACCATATCTTGATTAACAGCACCAGTTCTAAAAGCGTATCTACCTGTTAAAATCATTGCTCTTGAAGGACCGCATAAAGGAGCGGTATAGCCATGAGTAAAACGAATTCCGCCTTTAGCGAGTTGATCAATGATAGGTGTTTTATTTTGATCTGAACCGTAACAACTAACATCACCAATTCCTAAATCATCGGCAAGAATGAATATAATATTTGGCTTTTCGCTAACTTTTTTAGGGTTTGCTTTTTGACCATTAATACTAAAAACCGTTGAAAGTGCAATAGTAATTAATAGCAAATTAAAATTTTTCATATAAATTAATTTTTATTAAAAAGTAAGTTCGTTTAATTCAGATTGATAGGTTTTTAAATCAATTTTTTTTGCAATTTCCTCGTATTCAGGGTTATTGTATTTACGAGAAGCAAACTTTAAAATTTTAATGGTTTCTCCATAACTAACTTTTTGAATTTGCTCGTATTCCCAAACTTTTTCATTTTTTAAATATGGCATAATAAATTTCAATGCATTTTTCATATTTTTACCCTCGCTTTCTTGGTGATTCCAAAGTGAAATATTTACATTTTCTGCCAACTTAGCAATTAAAAAATAACCAAACATATTCATATTTACATATCCCCAGGATTTTGTTCTCGCCAATTCTAAAGGCTGAGAACCATCGGGTTTTAATTGACTTTCCATTCTCTTCTTAAAAATCTCTATTTCTTTTAAAGCAATTTCAGGTTGATCAACAAATAAAGCAAAAGCAATAACTTGCTCGCTGTAAAAGGTACCGTGATTATTTTTCGCTTTGGCCTCATCTTGCCCAATTGGACTCTCTAGCATCCAGATCAAATAATCTGAAAACCATTTTTTTAGTGCCAAATGATCCTTATTTGTCCAATTTGGAGTATTTTGAATTAAAATTGCTGCATCTAACACTCGGTATAAATCTCTAGTTTCTATTAACCCAGTTCCACGACCAGTATTTATGCCAGGTATTCCTTGTGCAAAATTGAGGTTTGGATTTTGACGAGTTTCGGGATTCAAAAACCAAACTTTAAGAAGTTTAGAAGTGAAATTAGCATACTTGAGGTCTTTTGTAAAATAATAGGCTAAGGCCAATGATAATGAAGCATCTTCAACCTTATCAATTTCTTGTGAATCGGAAATATCATAGTAGGTAGGATTTCGAAGTCCATCCTTTTTTATATAAGGCAATCCATCAGGTTTAGTTGGATCTGGCCACCAATAAGGACCCGTACTCATATAATCGTGTTTGTCGCCGCTTGGCGGTACTTGCTTTTTATCC
>CALPNL020000191.1 GCA_943324925.2 Chitinophaga pinensis
CAAATAAAAAACTCCTCAAGCAATTGAGGAGTTTTTTTTATTATAAAAATTTAGATTTTATTTCATCGGTAGGAATCATACAACTTTCTTTTTGCCCATACCATGAATAACGATTTTTAGCAATATAATCATAAAGTAAATTTCGTAACCCATTTGGAATTATTTTGAATATTGTACCTAAATGAAAAAACCCACCTAAATCTCTTGCAATTTCAATAGCTGCAGCTGATTTATAGAAATAGGATATCCCAGGTTCATATAAAATCACACTATCAATATGTTTAGAATGCAATCCAATATGCTTAACAATTTCTTTTCCTAAATCCGATTGTAAGGCAACAAAACGAAAAATATCTTTCTTATCGTGTTTAATAACAAATAGCACCGATGATTCACACAAATTGCAAATGCCATCAAATAAAATTATTTTTTTACCTTTTGGGAATATTATCATATAAATTACTTTTTCTTGGATTCTACAAATTCTAAAGCTTCCAAATTTACAGTAGAGGTAAAAACTCCGTAATTTACTAATGCTTTATTTTTTTCAATCTTATCAATAGTTCCAATAGATTTTCCATCAAACATTCTCACTCGATCACCAACTTTTAAAACGGGTTTCGGTTTTTCAACAACCAAATTGGCTTTTAGTTTCTTTTCTTTCTTTTCGGCACGAATGATTTCTACTTTTTCAGAAACTTCCTGTATCACTTCTTTTTTCTTTTCAGTAATTGCTTTGACTTCCTTAGTTGAAATTTTAATTCTTTTCGAATTTTCAATTTCAATAATTTTCAAAAACTCTGCTAACAATTCTTTTTTATTCTTCCTATTAAAATATTTCGAAGCCAAATCATCAATCTTCTGTCCGATATAGATTAATTTTTGATTACTATCATACAACTCCTGGTAACTCTCTAACTTCTGTTTGATTTTAATATTAATATTTTCCATTTTCTTGCCTTCCTCACGCGCTTTCATTTCCTCTTCTTTTAATGTTTGAGAGGTTTTCTCCATTTTTGAACGCTCTTTTTGAAGAGTGGCAATCGTTTTATCAAAGCGGACTTTTCCACCTTCGATTTTCTTTTTTGCACGATTAATTAAACCAAAAGGAATTCCGTTCTTTTGTGCAACTTCAAAGGTAAAGGAACTTCCAGCTTGTCCTAAAACTAATTTATACATTGGTTCCAATGACTTTTCGTCAAAAAGCATATTGGCATTCATAGCAAAAGGTAATTCGTTTGCCAATATTTTTAAATTCGAATAATGCGTGGTTATTATTCCAAATGCTTCCCGATTGTAAAACTCTTCCAAGAAAATTTCTGCTAGAGCTCCACCTAATTCTGGATCTGAACCGGTACCAAACTCATCAATTAAAAACAAGGTTTTGCTGTTGCATTTTTTTAGAAAATAATTCATGTTTTTCAACCGGTAACTGTAGGTGCTCAAATGATTCTCAATGGATTGGTTGTCACCAATATCCGTCAAAATTCTATCGAATAAAAAAGTTTCGCTTCGTTCATGGACTGGAATTAACATTCCCGATTGTAACATTAATTGGAGTAATCCAACTGTTTTTAATGAAATAGTTTTACCACCAGCATTTGGCCCAGAAATAACAATAATCCTATTATTAGATTCTAATTCTATAGTTTGTGGGTAAGTAACTAGTTTGTTTTCTTTATTATTTAAATATAAAATAGGATGGAAGGCATCTTTAAAAAACAGCCTCCGTTCTTCAGTTATTGTTGGTAATATCGCATTGATTTTAACGGCATATTTTGATTTAGCAGCGGTAACATCAATATCACTTAAAAACTCTTGATATTCAATTATTAAAGACAAATATGGTCGGATTCTATCAGTTAAATACTTAAGAATCTTAGTGATTTCTTCTTTTTCTTCGTATTCTAAATTACTTAATTCACGAGAGTAATTTAAAGTAGTTTCGGGTTCTATATACGCAATACTTCCTGTTTTTGAACTTCCCAAAATGGAACCTTTAACCTTTCTTCGATACATCGATAAAACTGCTAAAACCCTACGATTTTGAACAAAACTCTCTTTGATATCATCCAAATAGCCAAGTGAATTGTATTGTGTTAGGGCGATTCCAAAACTCTGATTTACTTTTCCTCTTACGGTATTCATATTTCTACGAATATTTAATAAATCAACTGAAGCATTGTCTTTTATTTCACCATATTTATCAACTACATCTTCAATTAATGCAATAATCTCTTTGGTATATTCAACTTTAATTGCACGCTTATTTAAATTGGGATAATACTCTTCAAACTTTTTAAGAAACAACAAAAGGGTATTTACAGTAATGGAGATATTCGCGATTTTTCTAAAACTTCCAACTTCTAAAAAACTGTCTTCAATAGACAAAAATTTAATCTCATGATTGATAACTTCAAAACCATGATTTGGAATCGCGTTATTATTTTGAAACGAAGAAACGTATTCAGATGTTTGATTTAAAGCGTCCATCAATTCCTCTTTTTCTTTAAAAGGTTTGATTTCTAATGCTTTTTGCTTACCAATATCGGTATTACATATAGAAGAGAGAGTTTCTAATAGTGTTGGAAATTGTAAGTCGTTAATCGTTTTTTCGTTAATGTTGATCATTATTTTTTTGAAAATTTAACAATGCAAAAATACATAATTACCAGTCAACTACTATTGGATTTATAAAGTTTTAATGATTGTTGAAGCAATAATATTTAGCAATTTCACGATCTGATTTTGTATATTTGATATTTTAATATTTTATGGAAATCAATTTAAATTCTTCTTGGAAATTGTTTTTGTATAAGGAAATATACCAACCTTATTTCGTTGAATTAATGAATTCTGTTGAAGATGAATATTCAAAAAATACTTGCTATCCACCCAAAGAATTAATATTCTCCGCATTCGATTATTGTAGTTTCGAAAATTTGAAAGTAGTGATTATTGGCCAAGATCCGTATCATGGAGAAGGAGAAGCTAACGGACTTTGTTTTTCCGTGAATGATTCCGTTAAAATCCCACCTTCTTTAAAAAATATTTTCAGAGAAATTAATTTAGATTTTGATGCTTTGTTAATGCCAACTTCTGGTAATTTAGAACGATGGGCAAAACAAGGTGTTTTGTTATTGAATGCTGCTTTAACGGTACAAAAAGACAAACCAAATAGTCACAAACACTTAAATTGGAATCAATTTACTGATGCAGTAATTCAACATATTTCTGACAAAAAAGAAAATGTAGTTTTTTTACTTTGGGGAAATTTTGCTCAAAAGAAAGGTTTGAAAATTGATAGAAGCAAACACCTCGTTTTAGAGTCTGGACATCCTTCTCCAATGAGTGCCAATCAAGGAAAATGGTTCGGAAATAAACATTTTAGTCAGGCAAATAGTTATTTAGAAAATAAAGGAAAAACTAGGATAGAATGGTAAACTATTACTTTGTCAATTTCTCTAAAGTATATTTTATCAATTCATCTACGGCTTTGTACGGATCTTCGCTAAAAGTTCCTGTTGCACGATTGGCAATTATAGCATTTAATGACAAAGCGTTATGTCCCATAAGTTTTGAAAGTCCGTAAATTGCAGCCGTTTCCATTTCTAAATTGGTAATTCTATTTCCTTCTAATAGGAAGTTATCCATTTTAGAATTCAAATTTTTATCTTGTATACCCAATCTTAAAACACGTCCCTGCGGACCATAAAATC
>CALPNL020000192.1 GCA_943324925.2 Chitinophaga pinensis
AATAACTCTTGTTTTTCTTTAACTGATAAATTCATGTTTGAAGACACAAAATTGATCAAGAAAGATTTGCTTTCAATATTTTTAATTGCAAAAGTAGCTTCGGTAGGAATATTTGGACTTTCCTTAATTATTTGAATTGATAAATCCTTAATAGAATCTATAATTACATCAAATTCCTTGTCTTTTTTTAAAGGTTGAGATTCTTTAATATTTTTAACTGAAGCGGATAAATAAGGGTTTTCAGAAATTACTTTATCAATTTCAAATCGCTTCTTTCCTTGAAGTATAACGGTTATATTACCATCGGGCATTTTTAGCACTCGAAGGATTTTGGCTACAGTTCCAATAGTGTGAATATCATTTTCAGTAGGATCCTCAACGTCTTCATTTTTTTGAGAAACTACACCGATATCTTTTCCTGCGGCGTTGGCATCATTAATCAGTTTAATAGATTTATCTCTTCCGGCCGTGATAGGAATTACAACTCCAGGGAAAAGTACGGTATTACGTAAAGGCAATATTGCCAGTGACTCAGGCAATACTTCATTATTCATTTCTTCTTCGTCCTCTGGAGTCAAAAGAGGAATTAATTCGGCTTCTGAATCAAATTCTTGAAGTGACAAATTGTCAATAGTAATAATTTTAGGATTTGACATATATAATATTAGGTCTTTTTGATATAGTATTATTAAATTTATTTAAACAAATAATCACAAATAGCTCTAGTGTTTATTTGCTTTAGCAAAGAAATTAGAGCTAAAAAAATATTTATTTGCCAAAGGATATTGCAATCATTATGCCATTCGAAAAAAAAACTACCTCAGAAAGATAGCCTAATTTGTTACAAGTAATTTTATAATTATTTAGTATAAACAATATTATAACTAGTGGTTATAAATATCGGAACATTCAAAGCCGTAGTTCCTACAACTTGTCCTTGAGGAACAGAATAAAGTAAAGAATT
Source organism: Chitinophaga pinensis (assembly GCA_943324925.2). GTDB lineage: Bacteria > Bacteroidota > Bacteroidia > Flavobacteriales > Flavobacteriaceae > Flavobacterium. The sequence continues at coordinate 965 of CALPNL020000192.1, forward strand.
AGCTGAAACAGAAAACAATTCGTCAACTATAACACCTGCATCTACATATGTCAACTTTAAAACGGTAGCGTTTAAAGTCCAAGTTCCTGAATAATCAGGATCAGAGAAACATGTTATAGCAGAGGAAGCACTAATGTCAACCCCTTTTGATGTTGCTGTAAAAGTTCCGTCAGGATTTATTACAATTACACTTCCATTAAAACAAGTGGTTTCAAGCATTTGGTTAGTTGAAGCAACGCGATCATTATTTAAATCCGTTGGAATTCCGGTATTAAAAGCGGTCATTCTATAAGTTCCAGCAACACTTGTAGGGTTAATAATATTTCCTAATAAATCTGAATCTACAGGTTCAATGTTACATGAAGAAATAGATAAAAGGGTTATTATACTTACAAATACAGCTGAAAATTTTATTGTTTTCATTTTATTAATATTAATTTTTGTCAAATATAATTTAAATATATTATTCTTCAGTAATTTTTCTGACCCTTGATAATAATATAATTCCTGACACAAAGAACAAACAAAGGAAAATGATAGAATATCTTGGACTCCCAGTTACTTGATCAATTATTCCATACAAACACATACCAATTACAATTCCAATTTTTTCAGTGACATCGTAAAAACTAAAAAAGGAAGCGGTGTCGTCTGTTTCAGGTAGCAATTTGGAATAAGTAGATCTAGAAAGAGCTTGGATTCCTCCCATTACCAAACCTACGAATCCTGCTGTTAAATAGAATTCTATTGGAGTAGTTACAAAAAATGCTACCACACATAAAACTGCCCAAACGCAATTCAGGAATATTAATGTAACAATGTTCCCGAATTTTGCGGAAGCTTTAGAAGTCATAACCGCACCTAAAATAGCAACTAACTGTATCACTAAAATACTAATGATTAAACCGGTTGTTTTTTCACTATCTGAAGCCCATAAAATTTCTTGTTCTCCAAAATAAACGGCAACAATCATTACTGTTTGAACCGCCATTCCATAAACAAAAAAACTACCTAAAAAACGTTTCAATTTTATATTTTCACCCAATAAAGCCCATACTTTTTGTAACTCTCTAAATCCATTAAATATCACTGATTTAGTTATTTTTTTACCGGTGTTTCCTTTAGGTAAATAGTAATAAGTATATTGGCTAAATAGAATCCACCAAACACCAACCGTAATAAAAGAATAGCGCATGGCTTTCATTTTAGCTTCCCCGGAAGTTCCTGAAATTCCAAATAATTCCGGTTTCATTACCATCGCAAGATTTACAATTAGTAGTATGACACTTCCAATATATCCTAAAGAAAAACCTTTGGCACTAATGCTGTCTTGTTGTTCAGGAAATGCAATGTCGGGCAAATAGGAGTTATAAAAAACCAAACTCCCCCAAAAACCTACCAATCCAAGAAAATAGGCCAACAAACTCCAATAGATATTATCTAATGAAAACCAGTATAATGAGATACATGATAGAGCGCCTAAATAGCAAAAGAACTTCATAAAATTCTTTTTGTTTCCTGCAAAGTCGGCTATTCCTGATAACAAAGGAGATATTAAAGCTACTAGTAAAAAGGCGGCAGCAGTTACGAAACTTATTAAAGCCGTACTTTTTAAAGTGGTACCAAAAACATCAATATATAAACTACCTTTTATTTTAAATAAAGCACCATAAAAAATTGGAAATATTGCTGAAGCAATAACTAAGCTATAAACCGAGTTTGCCCAATCATAGAAGGCCCAAGCGTTTAATAATTTCGAATTTCCTTTTTCTAGATTTACCATATATGAGGAGGGATTAATTGGAATTTTTATTTATACTAAAGTCCGAAGATAAAGATTTATTTGAAAACTACACTGAATTTAGCTACTTGTATTTGGCTTCAAGTATAAGTTTATTTTTTAATAAAATCAACAGACAGTGAATTTACACAATACCTCTGCCCTGTTTTTGTGGGTCCATCATCAAATATATGACCTAAATGTCCTTTACATTTAGCGCATACAATTTCTGTTCGTATCATTCCATGAGTAGTATCTTTTATATATTCCACTTTTCCAGGAATAGAATCGTCAAAGGAGGGCCAACCACAATGCGAATTAAATTTGGAATCACTTTCAAATAAAGGTTCAGCGCAGCCACCGCAAACATAAGTTCCCAATTCAAAGTGCATGTTGTATTTGCCTGAATTAGGAAATTCAGTTCCTTTTTGACGAAGAATTCTATAGCGCTCTAGACCCAATTGGTCTTTCCATTCTTGCTCTGTTTTTTCAACTGTGTTACTCATTTTTTTGTAGGTATAAATTTAACAGAAACGGAGTTGGTACAAAAACGCTGTCCTGTTTTGGTAGGCCCATCGTCAAAAACATGACCTAAATGACCGCCACATTTTGCACAGTTCACTTCGGTTCTATCCATTCCATGACTCGAATCATTGACATAAATTACTGAACCTTTAACCGCTTTGTCAAATGAAGGCCAACCACAATCCGAATGGAATTTAGCATCTGAATAAAAAAGTAAATTATCACATGCAGCACATACGTATATTCCTCTGTCGAAGTTGTTTACATATTTACCCGAAAAAGGACGCTCAGTACCTTTCTCTCTTAAAACTTCATATTCCTCAGGCGTAAGTTCTTTTTTCCACTGGGCTTCTGATTTTTGAATCTCGAATTTTTGAGTTTTTTTCTGTGCTAAACCAACGCAAGAGACTGCGAATAGCA
>CALPNL020000193.1 GCA_943324925.2 Chitinophaga pinensis
ACGGTATTGTTAGTGGCTATAATTTTTTCCCAATTGCTTTGTTGAAAGCCTTGTTGGGTTATTACATTGCCTTTGGTTGTTCCTGTCACCGATTGCTGTCCAATAGAATATTTAAATACTATACCAGAGGATGTGGTAGCATTTCCGCCTTGTGAACTCAACATTTGATGGTGTAGTTTTTGGGAAAAACCTTTAATAGTTAGCAGTAGAAATAGTACTCTAATTACAAGTTTCATGGGTATAATTTTTACACAAAAAACGTAATTATACAAAGCTCAAAAAAGGATAAACATTCCTAATTTATATCAAAAAATAGTTTTTGACATAATACAACCCCTAAAATAAATTGTTACTCTTTACATTTATAGCAATTATTAGTATGTTTGTTATCTTAAATTAGTTTATGAATATATCTTTATCGGTCCCGGATATTTTATTATTTACAACCTCAATTTTATTGGTGTTCAACATAATATTGCTACTAAAGAAAGTAAATTCTAAAAACTATATGCTTATTGGTACATTGGCAATATACTTTAGTTTTATTACTGCAACTATAGTACTTTTATTATTTACCCGTTACAATATTAAAATTATTAATTCAGGAACTATTTTAACATTAATGACCATCGTGTATTCACTATACAATGTGTTTCACTATTTCAGTTTAGAGCAATTAATTGTTAAAAAAAGTCGATTTAAGGTCAAACATTTACTTCATTTAGTTTCTGTTGTACTAGTTGGAATACTAATTTTTTATTTTTTTCAGCCTATATATTTTATAAAAGGAAATGGATATAGTTATGTTTTTGAAACCCAACATTTGATGGTAGCTCAAAGTAAAAATTATATAGTACTATTAGCTCGTATTTTCCATCCTATATTCTACGCCCTACTTGGAGGTTATTTATTATTCTCCTTCTATAATTCGCCTCGATATTTATCCATCCAAAAATCAACGCGCTATTTTATTTTCTTTTTTTACTTCCAGAAAATATTTTTGTTCATATGGGTATTAATAGGATATGTAGGATTTGATATTGATAGTGAACTTTTTAGTAAAATATCAATAACTGGATTTTCTGTAACGGCTTTATTTATGTCTAGCTATATTTTGTTAAGCCCTCACTTATTTTTGCAAATCACTAAGTTGAATCACACCTCAATAAAAACACCGTTAGAGGCATCCAAATTACCCGATTTAGCTGCGCAATTAGAACGCATTATGGATCAGAATAAATTTTATTTAGATGCCAATTATAACCTTACCAATTTGTCTTCTGATGCTGATATTTCAGCCAATACTATTCGTGAAGTAATTGCGTCAAGTGGCTATAAAAATTTTTCCGCCTACATTAATTCGTTTCGTATTGCACATGCGGAACAATTAATTTCCAATGGATATTTGGATACCTACTCTATAGAGTCCCTTTGTAAAGATTCGGGATTTCAGTCTGAAGTAACCTTCTATCGTGTTTTCAAAAAAGTACACGATTGCACTCCTAAAGAATTCAGTTATAATTTAAAGAGTTTCAGATAAACAAGTTGATTTGCAACTATTTATTTAGGTACTGTTTTAAAAAGTTATTAAATCGGAATTTAAATTTCCCGTTTATTTATTTGATAAAACACTTACACACATAAAGTATTTAACTAACATAAAGCAACAAAAAAGACAAACTAATCAGTTTGTCTTTTTTGTAGGTGGGCGATATTGATCTTATAAACGGTTGTTGGATTCCAAGAAAAATACTCTCGAATTAACTGTTTTACTTTGTTTTTTCTATTCACAATTATCGCTAAATGGAATAAGATGGAATATTTTGTCACTATTTTAATATTTAATTTTACAATTAATAGTACTGGCACTAAAAATGAAATTCATCCTATTTTTTATAGTTTCTGCTTCCTATTCTCAAGAAATTGCTAGAGCTACAATTTCTGTGGGAGGGACTTCGCGATCTTCTGAGGGTATCTATTATGTTAGCCAAAGCATTGGTCAGCTCTCTAATATTGGCTTTTCTGATTTGTTTAATACAAGTATTATTCAAGGATTTCAACAACCTTCAAATTTTAAAATTAGTAACACCAATAATGAAATTGAAGCTATAAAATTTTATCCAGTTCCTACTTCAGATGAATTAAATATTGTTTTTTCAAAATCTTTAGAAGGGATTTGTACTATTCAACTCTTCGATCATTTGGGCAGATTAGTTTTAATTAAAGATTGTTTAATTAATAATCATAAAGCGAGTATTTCTTTAAATGAACTAGCGACAGCGACCTATATTGTTAAAATATTAAAAAACACTTCTATTTTTTATGAAACAATTATTAAAAATTAAACTGCTATTTTTTATTCTTTTGCTTTCAAATTTTACTCTTAAAGGGCAAGAATTGTATTTGACTTCTGGTGTTAATCTCACTAAGTATAATTTCAATTCCTCTGATAATTCACCACTTGTTTTTAATATTAATACCAATCAGTTTTATGAATTAGGATATTCAGCTCTTTTAATGAATGAAAAATTGATATATAGTTTGGGAACGGCTATAAATAATTATGATTGTTCCGCTGTAGAAAGTGGAAATCAGTATGAGTGGAAAACAACATTCATTGGAATCAACAATCACCTTGAATATGCCGTTATTTCTTCCCAAAGCGGCTTCTTTAAGATTAATGCAGGTGCCCAAATGCAATTAATGCACATTATTAGTGGGGAGCAAAAGTTAAACGGTGAGCAATTTGATCTATCAAAGGAAAAAGAATTTAAAGGATTTTGGCTACAACCGGGGTTATCAATTACTGCTAATTATGCTGTAAACGAACTGTGTCAATTGAGTTTGGGATACAACTATTCTGAAGGTTTTAACTTATCCAACAATTCAGAAGAAAAATTAAAATTGATCAATCAGCAAATACGTTTCGGAGTTCATTACTATATCAATTAAACGATTATGAAGAAGATAGTTACTTTTCTGTTTTTATTATTTTCGGTAATAGGTTTTTCTCAGACCACCGGGATAACTTATCAAGCCGTTATTTATGGACCTAATGGCCAACAATTACCTGGTGTAAATAGCCAGCAATACCTATTAGCCAATAAAACCATTTGTTTGCGATTTAGTATTATTGACCAACAATCTCTGGTAGAATATCAGGAGACTGTGGTAACTACTACTGATAAATTTGGTATGGTAAATTTATTAATTGGAACTGGTAACCAAGTAAGTGGTTATGCAAGCGGATTTAGTAGTATTGTATGGAATGCAAATGCTAAGAGTTTAAAAGTGGAACTTGATGCGAGTCAAAATTGTTCTAATTATACACAAATAAGTAACAATCCGTTTACCTATGTACCATTTGCTTTATATTCCGCTAATCCAGGAAATCCGGGTCCACAAGGTCCTAGGGGTTTAACCGGTCCGGCAGGTCCACAAGGAATTCAAGGTTTACCAGGAGTAAACGGTGGAATAGGCTTAACTGGTCCGGCAGGTCCAGCAGGTCCACAAGGAATTCAAGGATTGACAGGAGCAACTGGTCCAACAGGATTAACAGGAGCAACCGGTCCAATAGGTTTAACCGGTCCGGCAGGTCCACAAGGAATTCAAGGTTTACCAGGAGTAAACGGTGGAATAGGCTTAACTGGTCCGGCAGGTCCAGCAGGTCCACAAGGAATTCAAG
>CALPNL020000194.1 GCA_943324925.2 Chitinophaga pinensis
TAACGTATTTTGCTTTGAGTTCTTGAGGCGATTGATAATTGAAATTTTCAATTTTGTTTACTGAGTATCTTGGACTAATCGAATTAGTTACACTTCCTACCAAGGTGAAATTTACATTGTCGTTCGACACATAATAGTCGACTTTCGTTGGCATTAAAATCCACGAACCCGAATCTTGCAGAAAAGTAGCGCTGAAATTCGAAACGTTTTTCTCGGTTTGCAAATCGATTATGGCTTCAAAATCCTGATTTTGATACCCTTGCCACTCGCCTTTTCGCCAGTTTTCAGATCCGTTAATTCCGTCTATAATTCCTTCATCGCCACCGGCAGTATATTGCGGATTGTATTTCGATTTTATCTCGATGGTATAATTGGTTGGCTTTTTATAGAATTTAGCGGAAACAATGGCGCTATTGCCATTTTCATTCTGAGATTTGGCCAGAATCTCCGTATTCGAATCTATAATTATTTGGCCTTTATATGCATCCCAAATTTTAGCCGATTTGGATTCATTATTCTTTTCAATATAATAATATATTTTATCTGTTGGGTTTTGAGATACAATATCGATTGCTAATTTATCTTTAAACGCTTTACCTTCGGCTTGAATTAGTGGAACAGGAACGATTGATTTTCTATTTTTATTTTCACTGATAGTGGCAACTTGAGATCCCATTGCGCTTCTACTTTGAATCATCTCCTCATTTAATTTTTTTCCAAGAATGAAAATTCTACTGGGCTTCCCATTCACAAATTCTTTTTTATAATCAATAAATTCAACCCCATTTTCTGCATTTATTTTTATTGAATCAAATATAGGTTCATTGCTTTCCCATTTTTCTTCACCAGGCGTAACGGCATAAATCCCCATCGAACTCAACACATACCAAGCGCTCATTTGTCCGCAGTCTTCATTTCCAATTAATCCGTCTGGGGCATTTTTGTAGAAATTTTCTAAAATATAATGCACTTTTTCAGTTGTCTTTTCTGGTTTCCCAACATAATTGTACAAATACGCCATGTGGTGACTCGGCTCGTTTCCATGAGCATATTGACCAATTAATCCCGTAACATCGGCTTGCTCGCGACCGGTAGTTTTGCTTTCGCTATTGAACATTTCGTCGAGTTTGGCTTCAAACTTATCTTTTCCGCCATACGCTTCAATCATGCCAGGAATATCTTGAGGTACGAAAAACGAATATTGCCACGAGTTGCCTTCGGTAAAATTATTGTTGATTTCCCTAGGATCGAATGGCTTGTTCCAACCGCCGTTTTTCTTTGGTCGCATGAAGCCCGTATTCCAATCAAAGACATTTTTCCAACTCTGAGAGCGTTTCATGAAATAATAGTAGTCTTCTTTTTTATTCAAAATTTCAGCCATTTGGGCAATACACCAATCATCGTAAGCATATTCTAAGGTTTTGGAAACACTTTCATGTTCGTCGTCCATCGAAATAAAACCTTGTTTTTTATAGGCGTCCAATCCTAAATGGTCCAGCATAGCCGAATGTTTAGCGGCTTCAAAACACTTTTCGTAATCGAACCCTTTGATGCCTTTTGCCATCGCATCGGCCATCACCGAAACGGAATGGTAGCCAATCATACAATCGGTTTCATTGGAACCCAATTCCCAAACGGGTAACCTACCGCCTTGTTCGTATTGTTTTAGAAACGTATTGATAAAATCGGCAGTTCGTTTTTTGTCAATCAACGTGTAAAGTGGATGTGCGGCGCGAAACGTATCCCAAAGCGAGAATACAGAATAGTAATCAAATCCTTCGGCAACATGAATTTTGTTGTCTCTTCCTCGATATTTTTTATCCAAATCCTGCGCAATATTGGGCTGCATCATCGTGTGATACAAGGCAGTGTAGAAAACCGTTTTTTTGTCGTTGTTGTCCGATGAAATTTGGATTTTCGACAATTCTGAATTCCATTTTTGCTCTGCTTCCTTTTTTACTTTTTCAAAATCCCAGCCTTTAATTTCGGAACTGTTTAGTTTTGCTCCTTCATATCCGGTTGGCGATAGCGATACTTTCACAAGGATTTTTTCGCCTTTTTTGACTTGTTTTGAAAAATTCAATGCTATTTCGTTTCCTTTATACAAGCCTTCTAATTTGGTATTTTCTCCTTTGGCTAAGGTCACTTCCAAAGGCATGTTGAATTCAATTCGGGCATACACATATTGGTCTTTAGCCCAGGCCTCACTTCTTCGAAATACCTCTATCGTTTTACTATCGATTACTCGAACGCTTCCTTCCAATAATTTATCACGGTGATTTAAATCCAATACGATATTGGCTTGACCGGCAGCATTAAAAGTATATTCGTGAAAACCAATGCGAGTTGAAGCCGTTAAACGAACATCGATATTGTGTTTGTCTAATTTCACAGCATAAAATCCGGCGCTTGCTTTTTCATTTTGATGAGAAAATTTTGAAGAATAGACTTTATTGTCTAGTGAAGGTTTCCCTATGAAAGGCATGATCATGATATCACCAAAATCCGAGCAACCTGTTCCGTTGAGATGCGTGTGCGAAAAACCGTAAATAGTTTCATCCGAATAATGGTAACCAGAACAGCCGTCCCAACTGCCATCAATTCGGGTATCGGGGGACAATTGCACCATTCCAAAGGGTAACGTTGCACCAGGAAAGGTGTGTCCGTGGCCACCAGTTCCTATAAATGGGTTTACATATTGATTGAGATTTTGGCCTATGGCAAGCGAGGAAATTAGTAGAATTACAAAAGAAAATGCTGCTTTCATTTAATATGATTTTACTTCAAATATAGAAAAATAAAGTAAGAGTTGGAATAGCTATGGTCTTGGAATGCCAAGTTGTGCAAATTATGTGCAAAAAATAAAACAAAAAAGACCTCACATTAGGGTGAAGTCTTTTGATTATCGTGGTCCCACTTGGAATCGAACCAAGCACCTACTGATTATGAGTCAGTTGCTCTAACCGAATGAGCTATAGGACCTTTAACGAGGTGCAATATTACTACTATTTTTGATTCTCTGCAAATCTTTTTGAAAGGGATTCCGGATTAATTTCCGAATAAATACCAACCTTCAATCCATTTACTTGATTTCCTGACAAAGCTCGATCAAAACGCCATTGGTGGTTTTTGGATGAAGAAAAGCCACTAATTTATTGTCGGCTCCTTTCTTTGGAACTTCGTTTAAAACTACAAAACCTTCTTCTTTTAATCGCGCGATTTCCGAAACAATGTCTTCCACATCAAAAGCGATGTGGTGAATTCCTTCGCCCTTTTTTTCTAGGAATTTAGCAATTGGACTCTCCGGATTCGTGGCTTCCAGCAACTCAATTTTATTGGGGCCATTCATAAAAAAGGAAGTATTAACGCCTTCGCTTTCTACCATTTCCGATTTATAAGCTGGGGCGCCAAATAGTTTTTCGAAAACCAAGTTCGAAACTTCAAGGCTGTTTACCGCAATTCCAATGTGTTCAATTTTTCTCATTTTTAGCTGCAATTTGTTGGAACAAAGATAAAAAACTTTATCGCTTTGCCCCTTTGAAACGCTAGAACTCAAAAAAATTGTATTTTTGCACTATGGAAACAAATAGACAGAAAAAAATAGGTGGCGTAATCCAAAACGATTTGGTGGATATTTTACAAGGTGAA
>CALPNL020000195.1 GCA_943324925.2 Chitinophaga pinensis
AAGTTGCTGAAGGTGTTGAAGGTTTAATTCACGTTTCTGAAATGTCATGGTCTACGCACTTGCGTTCGGCTCAAGATTTCGTAAAAGTGGGTGATGTTGTGGAAGGAGTTATCTTAACATTAGATAGAGACGACCGTAAAATGTCATTGGGTATCAAGCAATTAACGCAAGATCCTTGGACAGATATCACTTCTAAATACCCTGTAGGTTCTAAACATACTGGAATCGTTAGAAACTTTACCAACTTTGGAATATTTGTTGAATTAGAAGAAGGAATTGACGGATTGATTTACATTTCTGACCTTTCTTGGACTAAGAAAATCAAACACCCATCTGAGTTTGTAAACGTTGGTGAAAAATTAGATGTAGTTGTATTAGAATTAGATGTTGAAGGTCGTAAATTATCTTTAGGACACAAACAAACTACTGCTAATCCTTGGGATCAATATGAAGATTCTTTCGCTGTTGGAACAATCCACACCGGGGAAATTTCTGAAATTGTTGACAAAGGAGCTACGGTTGAATTTGGTGATGATATCGTTGCTTTCATTCCTACACGTCACCTTGAAAAAGAAGATGGTAAGAAATTGAAAAAAGGAGATTCAGCTGAATTTAAAGTAATTGAATTCAACAAAGAATTTAAAAGAGTAGTTGCTTCTCACACTGCTATCTTCCGTGAAGAAGAAGAGAAAAATGTGAAAGCGGTTACTGAAGCTGTTGCAAATAATGCTAATGCACAAGCATCTACATTAGGAGACAACAACGATATGTTAGCTGAATTAAAAGCTAAAATGGAAAAAAGCGAGAAAAAATAATTCTTGATTTTTATATAAAATCCCCGCTTATGCGGGGATTTTTTTTGGTTATAATTGAAGGTGTTTTTGTTTTTCAAAAAACGCTTAATGTTTACTCAAAGGCACATTTGTCAAATCTCTCTTCGTCTTTTGTATGATAAATAATTCATTATAAACTTCCACTTTTGGAAGAGAATAGGTCGAGTATTCTTCTGTATTAAAGTGATTGCGATACAGTTTGTTTCTCTCTTGATCACCATTAGTATGAATCATGGTATTAAAAAGGAGGTAGCCACCTGGAGTTAAAAGGGATTTTGTATTTTTTATAAATACAGATTCAAAAAGAAATTCCGGCATGGAATTGTCTTGAAAGATATCAATGATAATTAAATCAAAGTTTTTATTGGTATTTTGAACGAATTCACTAGCATCTTCAACAATGATAGTCAGGTTTTGAATTTCATTTAGTTTGAAATATTTATTGGCTAAGGAAATAATTTCAGGGTCAATTTCAACACCGGTAATCTCTCCTTTAAAGTCTATTTCATTAACTAATGTTTTAATCACACTTCCCCCAGCAACTCCCAAAACTAGAATAGAATCGAAGGTTTTTATGTTACTAAAACCGATTGATAGTAAACCACGTCTTAATATTCGTTGCAAACTTCCATAAGAATAATTGGTATTCTTGGAGTCCATAACGAGTTGTCCATTATTCCAAGTTATTTCAATTGAACTACTTACGGTAGAATTCTGTTTAAAAATAGTAACTGGAAATAGAAAACTAAGTATTTTATTTAGCAATGGATTTATTTTTTCTCAAAAATAAGAGATTAATATTACTTTTACATAAATTTTTAAAGAATGAAAAAACTTATTTACAAAATTATTTTTTTCCGTTTGATGGGGTGGAAGATTGTAGGAGAAATTGATAAGAAATTGGAAAAATGTATTTTCATAGTTATCCCTCATACCAGTTGGGTTGATTTTTTTATAGGTCTATTTACTAGAGGAATAATAGGAGTTGAATTAAATTGGCTTGGAAAAAAAGAACTTTTTGGTTTTCCCTTAGGTTGGTATTTTAGATATATGGGAGGAGCGCCTTTAGATCGAAAAGGCGGACTAAATATGGTTGATTCTATAGCGCAGGTTTTTGAAGGTAGGAAAATATTTCGTTTAGGACTTTCTCCAGAGGGTACCAGAAAAAAGGTAACAGAATTAAAAACGGGTTTTTACTACATCGCTGAAAAGGCCAATGTTCCAATAATTCCAGTTGCTTTTAACTACGGTAAAAAAGAAGTTAATTTTGGAAAACCTTTTTATACTACAGGGGATATTGATGCCGATTTAAAAATATTATTACCTCATTTTAAAGATGTTAAAGGAAAGGTCCCCCAAAACAGTTATGTCGTTTAATTGAATTGGGTTGCTTACTTTTGTTTTTTATAATATTGAAATATGAATTACGAGAATTTATTCAGTCAGAACATAGAAACCAATTTGAAAGGCCGGTATATCACTTTAAATGATATTGAGCCTTTACTGTTGAAATTTAATTATGAAAAACAAGTTCAAATTATTGGAAAATCAGTTCTTGGAAAACCCATTTATAAATATGAATTGGGTACAGGTAAAACAAAAGTCTTACTATGGTCTCAAATGCATGGAAATGAAAGTACTACTACTAAAGCTTTATTCGATTTCTTGAATTTAATAAATGGAAATTCAGAATTTGCAAAAGATTTATTAGACGAATTTACTTTTTGTTGTTTACCAATGTTAAATCCCGATGGAGCATTGCTTTACACTCGGGAAAACGCCAATAAAATTGATTTAAATAGAGATGCTCAGCATCTAACACAGCCTGAAAGCAAGTTGTTAAGAAGTACATTTGAAAGTTTTAAGCCTGATTATTGTTATAATTTACACGATCAAAGAACTATTTATGGAATAGAGTCTGATGCAATTAGGCCTGCTACAGTTTCTTTTTTAGCACCTGCCTATAATGAAAATAGAGATGTTAACGAAGTAAGATCCAAGGCGATGCAAGTTATCGTTGCAATGAATAAAATTCTTCAAGAATTTATCCCCAATCAAGTCGGTCGTTTTGATGATTCTTTTAATATCAATTGTGTAGGGGACACTTTTCAATTTTTAAAGGTGCCGACTATTTTAATAGAGGCTGGACATTATCAAGGAGATTATAATCGAGAATTTACTCGAAAATTTGTTTTTATCGCTTTAGTTGAGGGATTGAAAAAAATCCACGAAAACGATATAGTTATCAATAAAATTGAAGATTACATGAATATTCCTCATAATAAAATCTGTTTTTATGATTTTATTTATAAAAATATCAAAATTAATTATGATAATACTAAAATAATCACCAATTTTGCACTTCAGTTTAAAGAAGAAATAATTGATAACCAATTAGTTTTCAACGCTTATACTGCTGAAGTAGGGGATTTAAAGGGTTTTTCAGGTCATATTGAGTTAGATGTTGAAGAAGCTTTGTACGAAGATTTAGAAATAAATATTCCGAAAATTGACCAAAAAGCAGAATTTTCTTTAGGAAAAAGTATAAAATTTGTTAACGGATTGATTAAAAATTAGATTTTTTTTTAATTTTAATAAAAATATTTTAATTAATTTAATTACCATAAAAAAAACAAACTTATGAGCAAGTTCCGTTTAGATGAAGTAGATCATCAAATTTTAGACATGTTGATTGATAATACGAGAGTTCCTTTTACAGATATCGCAAAGAAATT
>CALPNL020000196.1 GCA_943324925.2 Chitinophaga pinensis
TATGCAGAATTATCTTCTTCAATTCCAATTTCTGGAAGCGCATATACCTATACTTATGCTACCATGGGAGAACTTATCGCATGGATAATAGGTTGGGATTTAATACTAGAATATGCCGTTGGAGCTGCTACCGTGGGAATTGCTTGGAGCGAATATCTTAATAATTTACTGGTCAACGTGCTTCATATGAGTCCAATTCCATACTCGTTGTCGCACTCCCCATTTCAACATTTTACCGACCCAGTTACTGGAGTAGTTTCAAATGGGATTATTAATTTACCAGCTTTTTTCATCGTTGCCATAATCAGTTTACTATTAATTAAAGGAACTCAAGAATCAGCATTTGTTAACGGATTAATCGTTATTACAAAAGTGGCAATCGTAATATTAATTATCGGATTTGGGTGGCATTTTATCAATCCTGCAAATCATACTCCTTATATTCCAGCTGAGTCAACATATACCGATGATCAAGGAATAGGGCATCATTTTGGAGGAATTATGGGGGTTCTAGGCGCAGCCGGAACGGTATTTTTTGCCTTCATTGGTTTTGATGCCGTGAGTACCGCAGCGCAAGAAACCAAAAATCCAAAGCGCGATATGCCAATTGGAATCCTTGGTTCTTTAGCAATTTGTACCGTTTTATATATTCTTTTTGCACACGTTTTAACAGGGGTTGCAACAGTAGAAGATTTTAGAACTGGAGGTAAAGAAGCTTCAGTAGCATTTGCAATAAACAAATACATGATAGGATATGAATGGCTTGCTCAATTTGTTACAATAGCAATTTTAGCTGGATTCTCTTCTGTAATTTTAGTAATGTTATTAGGACAATCTAGAGTTTTTTATTCAATGGGGAAAGACGGATTGTTGCCAAGTTTCTTCGGAGATTTACACTCTAAATACAAAACTCCTTACAAAGCGAATTTAGTTATTTTAGTTATCGTAGGTTTATTCGCAGCATTTATCCCAGGCGATATTGTGGGAGATATGACTAGTATCGGAACTTTATTTGCCTTTATTCTGGTTTGCGTTTCTGTAATAGTATTAAGAAAAACAGAACCAGATTTAAAACGTGAATTCAAAACACCTTTCGTTCCTTTAGTACCAATTCTTGGAATTATTGTTTGTATGGCTATGATTTACGGTTTAGGATGGACCAACTGGTTACGTCTTGGAGTTTGGTTGATTTTAGGATTAGTAATCTACTTCCTTTATAGCAAAAACCATAGTAAATTAAACCACCCAGATAAATAATCCGGATTTTAATAAACAAAAAAAGGCATTAAAGACACAATTCTTTAATGCCTTTTCTTTTTTATAAATATTTCGCAATAATTAGAGCTTAAAATTAATTTTTTCCGATATTTGTTATATGAAAACAACATGGATTGGATTATTAGATTATTTGCAATTTCTCATCAAGAGAAACCCAGAATGATTTTATATCTTTTTGATTAAATAAATATTTGAAGTTAAACCAACTTTATTCTTAACTTTTAAACAACAAAAGATGCCAATATATCATAAACTCGGAGAGTTTCCCCAAAAAAGACACATACAGTTTGAAAATCCTAAAGGAGGATTATATTATGAACAATTATTTGGAACAGAAGGATTTCACGGACATTCTTCACTTTCTTATCACGTTCATAGACCAACACAAGTAAAAGAAATTCTGAAATCTTATTCAGTAGAACCTAAAATTGCGATTGGGAAAAACATAAAAGCATTATTGCTAAAAGGCTTTGAAGTAAAGCCCGAAGACGATTTTCTAGATAGTAGAAAACCAATGTTGGTCAATAAAGATTGTACAATCGGTTTGGCAGCACCAAAAACATCACTACGCAACTATTTCTATAAAAATGCCGATGCCGATGAAATGATTTTCATCCATAAAGGAAAAGGAAAATTGAGAACCATGCTAGGAAATATCCCATTTGAATATGGAGATTATCTCATAATTCCTAGAGGTATAATCTACCAAATAGATTTCGAAACTTCCGATAACCGACTGTTCTACGTAGAATCTTTTACACCATTTTATACCCCAAAAAGATATAAAAATGAATCAGGACAACATCTAGAACATTCCCCATTTTGCGAACGCGATTTTATCTTGCCAAATGAATTGGAGACCTACGATGAAAAAGGAGATTTCCTAATCAAGATCAAAAAAGAAGGAATGATGCATGAAATAGTTTATGCAACGCACCCATTTGACGTAGTAGGTTGGGACGGATATAATTTCCCCTACGGCTTCAGCATTCACAATTTCGAACCTATTACAGGAAGAGTTCACCAGCCGCCACCAGTACATCAAACCTTTGAAACAGCCACATTTGTAGTATGTTCATTCGTTCCTAGATTGTACGATTATCACCCAAAATCAATCCCAGCGCCCTACAATCATAGCAATATAGATAGCGATGAGGTGATTTATTATGTAGACGGCGATTTCATGAGCCGAAACAATATCGAGCAAGGACACATAACTTTACATCCAAAAGGAATTCCCCACGGACCAGCGCCAGGAGCAATGGAAAGAAGTATCGGGCAAACCGTAACGGAAGAATTAGCAGTAATGGTAGATACTTTCAGACCATTAATGGTTACCGAAGAAGCCATGGGCCTCGACGACGGAAAGTATTATCAATCTTGGACTGAATAATTTGGAGCTATTTCCTGCTATTCGTTGCAATCCATCTTGTTGTTCGTGCCTCACAACAATAGGGGATTTCCACTGCTATCAGGGCTAGGGTTTCCGATAATTAACAAAATTTAGAAATACGAGGAACAATTTTACCTCATAATAAAATATCAAAATGTCAAAAAAAGAAGTAACATCTGTAGAATACGGATTAGAAAAAATATTTGAAGGAGCACAAGATTTCCTACCTTTACTAGGAACCGACTATGTAGAACTCTATGTAGGAAACGCAAAACAATCAGCACATTATTATAAAACAGCTTTCGGTTATCAATCATTGGCTTACGCCGGATTAGAAACAGGTGTTCGCGATAGAACTTCCTATGTGCTAAAACAAGACAAAATCAGATTGGTTTTAACCACACCTTTAAACCAAGATTCTCCAATAAATGACCATTTAAGAAAACATGGCGACGGCGTAAAAATTGTTGCCCTTTGGGTTGAAGACGCTACAAGTGCGTATGAGGAAACCATGAAAAGAGGTGCCGTTTCTTTCATGGAACCTACAGTTGAAAAAGATGAATTTGGAGAAGTAGTTCGTTCAGGAATCTATACTTATGGAGAAACCGTTCACCTATTTGTAGAAAGAAAAAACTACAACGGAATTTTCTTACCTGGTTATAAAGAATGGAAATCCGATTACAATCCTGAAGCGGTTGGTTTGAAATACATTGACCACATGGTAGGAAATGTAGGTTGGAATGAAATGAATACTTGGGTAAAATTTTACGAAGACGTTATGGGATTTGTAAATTTCTTGTCTTTTGATGACAAGCAAATCCACACCGAATATTCTGCATTAATGAGTAAAGTAATGTCGAACGGAAA
>CALPNL020000197.1 GCA_943324925.2 Chitinophaga pinensis
CGCTTGTCTTTTTGCAGGATCTCCAACTTTGATTTCACCGCCTTCTACAAAAGCAATTACAGATGGTGTGGTTCTTTTTCCTTCTGCATTAGGAATTACAACAGCTTCATTTCCCTCCATTACAGAGACGCAAGAGTTGGTTGTTCCTAAATCAATACCAATTATTTTACCCATTTTTATTTAATTTAAATTTATTTTAATTTCTAAACTCCATTTGCTAATGTCAATCTTTGTGCCACACCAGCATTACGTTATAATTGTCAGTTTTCTATACTTTACGATAATTTATTTCTGACAATATGACATTTTGGAGCGAATTGATCCTGACTTTTTGGAATTGTAATTCCCGCTTTCGGCTATATCTCTCCGCTGCGCTACGAGGATACCGCCTCCATCGGTGCTATATTTTAAATTGTCTGGTTGTTCATTTTAGCAAAAAAAGAATCCGTTCTGTAAAACTTTAATAAAACAAAGTTTAACTATTTTCTCAGAATAAAATTGTGTTTATAGTTGCTAAATGTTATCTAATTAGGTAACTTTGGCAAATGAATAAAAAATTTATACGCCATGTAATTTATTACGAAGACTATTATCTTAATTTTTTTAACGCACAGAAAGAAGAAGTTAGAAGAAGTTGAACTGGACTTTACAATTAATTTCAATTCAAGAAAGAATACCTGAAAAGTTTTTTAAACACATTGCTGGTTCTGATGCTTTATTTGAAATTAGAGTAGAAGTAGGTTCTGATATTTTTAGAGTTTTTAGTTTTTTTGATAAAGGTAATTTAGTAATTCTAGTCAACGGATTTCAAAAGAAAACCCAAAAAACTCCAAAATTAGAAATAAAAAGGGCAGAAAAATTAAAGAAAGAATATTTAGAAACTAAATATAAATAATATAGTCATGAATACAAAAGATATAAAAATCACCACATTTGATTCTCATTTAGACGAACAATACGGTAAAATTGGTACTGAAGCTCGGGACAATTATGAGGAGGAATTTGAGAGCTTTCAACTTGGAATACTTATTCAAGAAATGCGCAAAGAACTCGGAATGACACAAGAGCAACTCGCTTTAAAATGTGGAACTACTAAAAGCTATATTTCTAAAATAGAAAATAACGCCAGTGATATTCGACTTTCTACATTAATGAGAATTATCCGTCAAGGTTTGGGAGGACATTTAAAATTAAGTTTAACGGACTAACATTTATAAAACCGTTAAGGCGATTTTCTTTTTCAATTCGTTACCTCTCCTATCTAATCCCATCAAGTTATTAGGTTATCTCAGAAAATCATAAATCTGAAATCAAAAATCAGGACTCGCATGAAGGACCGCAGCGAAAATCCTCTGTGGAGCAAAGCGCAACAGAGATTGCAGCGGAGTGCCTGACCCGAATTTTTCGAGGGGCATGCCCAAATAAAACTACTGCTTTTTAATCTCTCCTACATATTTTGTTAGCATAACCCCGTAGTGAGATTTTGCCACTTTAGGAGACATCGATTTTTGAATGGTATCCAAATACTTAACCGTAGCATCGTTAATTTCGGATAAAGCGATGTAGGGCGCCACTTCATAGTCTTTATTGGTGACCGCAAAATTAATCGCGTAAAGGTATTTTCTCTTCGTAATGACACTCGATTTCTCCTCTATCGAAGCAATCAAATCCATTTGTTTGTTTTTTAACGCATTTATTTTTGCAACGGTAAGTTCTAACTGCTGCTCGTTGTATTTGGAAGTAATTTTCTTGTAATTCTCAAATAATTCATTGTTTTTAGATCCTGTAATCACCGCTTTAGAATAGAAATACTCCAAGTCGGTTGCGATATTTATTTTCCCAGGTTCACCAAAAAACATCAAATTGTTATCTCCAGATTTTGTTTCTCCACGGTCCAAAAATAAGTACAGCATTTCTGGTGATTTCAAATCAATATTGCTTTCAAATTCCGATTTTCCATCAATTTTTATACTGTCAAGGGTGATAAAAGTGCTGTCGCCCATTTTTTTCAAGTACAAAGTTCCTTTTTGTAATCCTTTTACGACACCTGTTATTTGTAAATTGGTTTCTGGTTTATTTTCACATGACGCTAAAATAAATAGAGAAAGTAGAGCCAGTAGTAATTTTTTCATAGTTTTTTATTTGTTGGCAAATTAAAGAAATTATTGAATACTATCGAAGGAATTTGCCGATTTATTGCTACTAATAATTGGGAGTATTCGAAATGAAATTCTATTTCAAAAAAAAACTCCTGGAATCAGGAGCTTCATTTAATCGAATTTGTTTTTTATATAATATTTTCCGTCAAGATCGTCGTCAAAATCATCAATTTTCATTGGTTTAGGTTTAGGTTTTCCAGCGTTAGCTTTCTTTTTCCATAAATCAAATTTGTCTGTTGGAAGTTTCTTTTTCATAATTTCAAGAACTTCTGTTTCGCTTAATCCGAATTCCTTTTTGATAATTTCAAATGGATTTCTTTCTTCTAAAGCCAGGGTGATCAGTTTTTCATTTTGATCCCAAGTCAATTCAATCTTTTTACTCTTTTTCATTCCTAGAAAAATAAATACGGTGTTTTTTGTTTAGTTAATATTTCATTTGTAGTTCAATATTAATAAAAAAAACAATACGTTTTATAGTCGAATAAAAATTTTTTTATGGTTTTTCAAAGGTGCTTCTTTTTTGAAAAGGAATTTTCAACAAGCTACCTATGCTATTGTGCTTTTCGGTTTCCATATGGGTGTCAATACCGTAAACAATTTCGTCTCTTTTTAAAGTTGAAAAAGTACCAAACAGTCTATCCCAAATAGAAAATATATTTCCATAATTACTATCGGTATGCGGTAATTCATAATGGTGGTGTACTTTGTGCATGTCTGGCGAAACGATGATATAACTCACCCAGCGATCCAAAGCCACGGGCAAAGAAATATTAGCATGATTGAATTGGGATAAAACTACCGATAGCGATTGGTACAAAAATACGAGCCACATTGGCGCTCCAACTACTACAACCGCTAGGGCGGTAAATACAAATCGAACTACGCTTTCTCCTGGGTGGTGCCGGTTAGCGGTAGTAGTGTCTACACAAGTATCCGAATGATGAATTAAGTGAAAGCGCCATAAAAATTTGACTTTGTGTTCTACATAATGCACCAAATACGCCCCTATTAAATCCAATAATAGCAATCCAATAATCATGTAAATCCATGGGTTAATAGTGTTCAAGTAGGGAAGTAGTCCAAAGCTATTTTGGGTTGCCCACTGGGAAGTCCAAAGTAAAATAAAAGCCATTAAAAAGTTCACAACAATGGTCGTAAACGTGAAAAATATATTTATTCCCGCGTGCTTCCACTTGCTATATTTTAATAAGAAAAGGGGTTTTAAGGTTTCTATTAACCAGAAAAAAGTAATTCCGCCTGCCAATATTAGCGCGCGGTGTAAAGAAGGTATCGTTTCAAAATAACGGATTATCTCGTTCATCTTTTTTTTATAAAAGTAACAAATAATCTTTTATCTTGATTCCTATA
>CALPNL020000198.1 GCA_943324925.2 Chitinophaga pinensis
AACTAAAAGTAATGCCATAAATAGCACCATTTTCACCATTCCTTCCATTCCCAATTCCTTGAAATTGATTGCCCAAGGATATAAGAAAATAACTTCAACATCAAAAAGCACGAATCAAATCGCAACTAAGAAATATTTTACTGAAAATGGGATTCTAGCATTTCCTTGAGATTCGATTCCACACTCAAAATTTTTGTCTTTTGAAGCTGACGATCTTTTTGGACCTAATTTGCCAGAAACAATGATGGTTCCCACTACAAATCCAACAGCTAAAAGCATTTGCATTAGTATTGGAAAATAACTTGATAAACTTGTTTGCATATTATGAGTTTTATTCCTTAGAATTCGGTTGCAAAGATAACTTTCAATAATTGATTTAGCAACGAAAAAATAAAAATTTATGAAACTATTTTGAAAATTTTTACAGATTATAAATAAATCTAATTTTCAAGGTTTTATGGTTCTATTTTTAGAGGGATTTTTTTAAATAAAGGCAAAAAAAAACGTTCCGAAATTAATCGGAACGTTTAAACCATTAGGTAACAAAAATATATATATTTTAGTCTTCAATTACTGCAACTTGCGCAGCAACTTTACCTTTTCTACCTTCTTCTTCTTCGTAACTTACTCGGTCACCTTCGCGTAATTCTTCCGCTCTGATTCCTGAAGCATGCACGAAAATGTCTTTTCCTGTTTCTTCGTCTGTAATGAATCCGTAACCTTTTGATTCATTGAAAAATTTAACTGTTCCTGTACGCATTGTAAAAATAATAATAATTTATAATGTCACAAATGTAAACTATAATGTAATACGAAAATCATTTGTGTGTATTTTTTTTCTTAAAATTATTGATTTTCAGTGTTTTCTAGGGTTTATGCCTAAAAAATTATTCCATTTTCAGCTTAATATGTAACTCATTTAACTGATTTTCGTCGATAATAGATGGTGCATCAATCATGACATCGCGACCTGAATTATTTTTTGGGAAGGCGATAAAATCACGAATCGTTTCCTGGCCACCTAATATAGATACTAATCGATCCAATCCAAATGCCAATCCCCCGTGTGGTGGCGCTCCAAATTGAAATGCATCCATCAAGAAACCGAATTGATTTCTGGCTTCCTCTTCGGTGAATCCTAAGTATTTAAACATTAATTGTTGTGTGGCTTTATCGTGGATTCTTATGGAACCTCCTCCAATTTCGTTACCGTTAAGTACCATATCATAGGCATTGGCACGAACTTTTCCTGGATTTGTGGCTAATAAATCCATGTCTTCAGGTTTTGGAGAAGTGAATGGATGGTGCATGGCATGCCATCTTCCAGATTCATCATCTAATTCTAATAAAGGAAAATCTACTACCCATAATGGAGCAAACTCAGCTGGATTTCTCAATCCTAAACGAGTAGCTAATTCCATTCTTAATGCAGAAAGTTGGGTTCTTGTTTTATCGGCTTGACCAGAAAGTACAAATAGCATATCGCCCGGTTTAGCTCCGGTAATTTGAGCCCATTTTGCCAAATCTTCTTGGTCATAAAATTTATCAACAGATGATTTATACGTTCCGTCCTCATTGCATTTCACATAAACCATTCCTAAAGCACCAATTTGTGGGCGTTTCATCCAATCAATTAAGGCGTCAATTTCTTTTCGAGAATAGTCTCCCGTTCCAGGAGCGGCTATTCCTACTACCAATTCAGCGGTATTGAAAACAGAAAAATCTTTGTGTTGCGCCACTTCGTTTAACTCTCCAAATTCCATTCCGAAACGGATGTCTGGTTTGTCATTTCCGTAAGTTTTCATCGCATAATCGTAAGTAATTCTTGGGAATTTATCCACTTCAATTCCTTTTATTTCTTTTAGTAAATGACGCGTCAATCCTTCAAATACATTCAATATATCTTCTTGCTCAACAAAAGCCATTTCACAATCTATTTGCGTGAATTCGGGTTGTCTGTCGGCGCGTAAATCTTCATCACGGAAACATTTCACAATTTGGAAATATTTATCCATTCCACCCACCATCAACAATTGTTTGAAAGTTTGTGGCGATTGCGGTAAGGCATAAAATTGCCCTGCATTCATTCTACTTGGCACCACAAAGTCTCTTGCGCCTTCTGGAGTTGATTTTATTAAATAAGGAGTTTCCACCTCGCAAAAATCCAAATCAGATAAGTATTTTCTAACTTCCATGGCCACTTTATGGCGAAAAAGCAAGTTGTTTTTAACCGGATTTCTTCGAATATCTAAATAACGGTATTTCATTCTGATATCTTCGCCACCGTCTGTTTCATCTTCTATGGTGAAGGGCGGGGTTAAAGCAGCATTTAAAATCGTCATTTGCGAAACTAAAATTTCAATTTCGCCAGTAGCCATATTTGCGTTTTTAGATTCGCGCTCAATTACCGTTCCTTTCACTTGAATTACAAATTCACGACCAAGTGTTTTAGCCAATTCAAAGATGGATTTTTCGGTACGACTTTCGTCAAATAGTAATTGGGTAACTCCATAACGATCCCGTAAATCAACCCAATTCATGAATCCTTTATCGCGCGATTTTTGAACCCAACCTGCAAGTGTAACTTCGGTATTTATATGAGTAGCGTTTAACTCGCCACAAGAATGACTTCTATACATTATAGTAATTTTAGATTGCAAAAATACTATTTTGTTTTTGATTAAGGTTTTAGTGATAAAATTTATTTTAAAAATTTAAATACCTTATATTTGATGTCTAATTTAATTTTAAAAACTAATGAAAAAAATATTCTTGATCGGAATGTTATTTGGATATTCAATTTTGAGTGTTGCTCAAACCAATAACTTTGTAATTTTTAAAGCTGAAATCGCTAACAAAAACACAGATTTTATATCTATAAGAGATAATAAAAAGGTGTATAAAAAAATCCAAATTAATAAAGACGGATTTTTTAAAGACACTCTTAATGTAAAAGACGGGTTATATCAAATGTATGATGGCGTGGAAGTGACTAGTATGTATTTGAAAAATGGGTACGACTTAAGTTTAAAAATGGATGCGAAGAAATTTGACGAATCAATAGTTTATACTGGTGTTGGAGCAAACGAAAATAACTATTTAGCGCAAGCAACCATTGAAGACAGCAAGTTAGATTATGATAAAATATTTGCATTAAAAGAAGCTGAATTTAACGCTAAGGTTGATGAAATAAGCAATGCTAACTTGGCAAAATTAGAAAGCAGTAATTTAGATCCTGCATTTATTGAATTGCAAAAAAAGAATATTGAAGGCAATAAAATGGGAATGAAGCAATACTATGGTGAAGCTCAAAAAAAGCAATTGCTTAACAATACAATGTCTGCACCTTTTGATTATTTGAATTTTAAAGGTGGGAATACGAAACTTTCAGATTTCAAAGGGAAGTACGTTTACATCGATGTTTGGGCTACATGGTGCGGACCTTGTCGCGCTGAAATTCCATTTTTGAAAAAGGTTGAAGAAAAATATGAAGGTAAAAATGTTGCTTTCGTGAGTATTTC
>CALPNL020000199.1 GCA_943324925.2 Chitinophaga pinensis
AACCACCAACCGAATTCTGACGAAAGAAGAAAAGCATACGAAGCCGATATTACTTATGGAACAAATAATGAATTTGGTTTTGATTATTTAAGAGATAATATGGCGCATTCTCCAACTGAATTAGTTCAAAGAAAACACAACTTTGCAATTGTAGATGAGGTCGATTCTGTTTTAATTGATGATGCAAGAACACCTTTAATTATATCAGGTCCTGTCCCTCAAGGAGAACGGCATGAATTTAACGAGTTGAAACCAAAAATTGAAAACTTAGTTAACCTACAAAAACAATTATCAAATGGTTTTTTAACCGAGGCGAAACGATTAATTAAGGAAGGAAATACCAAAGACGGTGGTTTTAACTTATTACGTGCCTACAGAAGTTTACCTAAAAACAAAGCGTTAATTAAGTTTTTAAGTGAAGAAGGTGTAAAACAATTACTTCAAAAAACTGAAAATCAATATTTACAAGACAACAAAAGAGACATGCATCTTGTGGATGAGGCCTTGTATTTTGTAATTGAAGAAAAAAACAATCAGGTTGAATTATCTGACAATGGAATTCAATTTTTATCAAAAGATACCGATAGTAATTTCTTTATTCTTCCAGATATTGGAACTGAGATTGCAGCTATAGAAAGACAAAATTTAGATAAAGATGCTGAAGCTGAAGCAAAAGAAATGTTGTTTCAAGATTTCAGTATCAAAAGTGAAAGAATTCACACATTAACTCAATTGTTGAAAGCTTATTCTTTATTTGAAAAAGATGTAGAATATGTAATCATGGACAATAAAATCATGATTGTAGATGAGCAAACGGGTCGTATCATGGATGGACGTCGTTATTCTGACGGTTTGCATCAAGCAATTGAAGCTAAAGAAAACGTAAAAATTGAAGCTGCTACACAAACATTTGCAACAGTAACTTTACAAAATTACTTCAGAATGTACAGTAAGTTAGCCGGTATGACTGGTACTGCGGTAACTGAAGCAGGAGAACTTTGGGAAATTTACAAATTGGATGTAGTTGAAATTCCAACAAATCGTCCTATGGCAAGACACGATAGAGAAGATTTAATATACAAGACTACTCGTGAAAAATTCAATGCTGTTATTGAAGATGTAACTGAATTATCAGCTGCAGGAAGACCAGTATTGATTGGAACAACATCGGTAGAAATTTCGGAATTATTGAGTAGAATGTTGAAAATGCGTGGAGTAAATCATAACGTATTGAATGCAAAGATGCACAAGCAAGAAGCTCAAATTGTTGAAGAAGCGGGTAAAGCTGGAGTAGTAACTATCGCTACCAATATGGCGGGTCGTGGAACGGATATTAAATTATCAGCAGAGGTAAAAGCCGCTGGAGGTTTAGCGATTATTGGAACAGAGCGTCACGATTCTCGTCGTGTTGACCGTCAGTTAAGATGTCGTGCTGGTCGTCAAGGAGATCCTGGAAGTTCCCAATTTTATGTGTCACTTGAAGACAACTTGATGCGTTTGTTTGGTTCAGAGCGTGTGGCTAAAGTAATGGACAGAATGGGATTGAAAGAAGGGGAAGTGATTCAGCATTCTATGATGACCAAGTCTATCGAAAGAGCTCAGAAAAAAGTAGAAGAAAATAATTTTGGTGTTCGTAAGCGTTTATTAGAATATGATGACGTTATGAATGCACAACGTGAAGTAGTATACAAACGTCGTTGTCATGCGTTATTTGGGGAGCGTTTGAAACTGGATATTGCCAATATGATGTATGATACTTGCGAACTAATTGTGAATAACAATAAAATGGCAGGTGATTTTAAAAATTACGAGTTCGAATTAATTCGTTATTTCTCCATAACATCACCAGTTTCTGAAAGTGATTTCTTGAAAATGACAGAAGTTGAATTGACAGGAAAAACTTACAAAGCAACATTAGCTTATTATACTGAAAAAACAGAAAGAAGCGCAAGAGAAGCCTATCCTATTGTCAAAAACGTATTTGAAGATAAAACCAATCAATTTGAGCGCATCGTAATTCCATTTTCTGACGGTATCAAATCATTAGAAGTAATTACTGATTTGAAACGTGCTTATGAAACTCAAGGAAAACAATTGGTAGCCGATTTTGAAAAAAATATCACGTTAGCAATTGTGGATGAAGCATGGAAAAAACACTTGCGTAAAATGGACGAATTGAAACAATCGGTGCAATTGGCGGTGCACGAGCAAAAAGATCCATTACTAATATACAAATTTGAAGCCTTTAACTTGTTTAGCAACATGATCAATGGAGTGAATAAAGACGTGATATCTTTCTTGTTTAAAGGTGATTTACCACAACAAAATGCGCCTAGAATTCAAGAAGCTAAAGAGGTTCGTAAAAAAGAAAATTACAAAATTAGTAAAGAAGAAATTGTAAGTAGTGAAAGTGCCAATCGCGAGGCAGGAGAAACACAACAACGACAAGTAACCGAAACTATAGTTCGTGAAATGCCAAAAATCAACCGAAATGATACAGTAAAAATTCAAGAGGTTGCAACGGGTAAAATCGAAGAAATGAAATTTAAAAAAGCGGAAAGTTTATTGGCTTCCGGCCAATGGGTTTTAGTTAATTAATTTAATTAATCGCTTTAGAATTTAATGCTCCAACGGCTAACTACTGTTGGAGCATTTTATTTAAATAATTATCGATACCTTTACTTCCAAATCAATTAAAAAAACTATCATGGCAAAAAGTCAAGACGCTAAAAAAAATACCAAAAAAGAACCTTTGAAAACGGCTAAAGAAAAAAAGGAAGAGAAACGCGAAAAGAAAAACAGTACTAAAAGAGATTAAGTAAATACACTACTTTTATTAGATAAAATTTTTTACAAATATGCCCAATACCGATACCTATAAATTATTTTTTGACAAAGTAAAAGATAGTATTTCTAATGGTATTTTTGCTAAATTAACATTAGCAAAAACAATTGGAAATACGCAATTAATGAATATTTATATTCGAACCAATACAGATGAAATCCTGCTTAAATTGGCATTGACTTTCAAATTCCAAACGGGTGAAGAAGTGAAAATTGTAACCATTGAAGAAGGGTTTAACGAACTAATTCCCTATTTAAATAATCCATTTTTGTCGGCAATATTATTTACAACTGATGGCGATATAATGATGAAATTGAACAAGAAAAGAGTGGCAACGATAAGTGAGCAACCTGCAACTTTCAAAAACGCCGATCCGATTTTATTGGAATATTTATCAAATAGATAACCATTGTTAAAACAATTAGATAATAGACGAAGAGATATTAGACAAAGAGATAATAGACAAAGAGATAATAGCTATTTTTCTTTGCGAACCTTGCGAAAACTTTGCGCTCTTTGCGGTTAATTCTTACAAATTATCTGGGAAAATCTTACCTGGATTCAAAATTCCTTTAGGATCAAAAATAGTTTTTATTCCTTTCATTAACTTTAAATGAGATTCACTAAAAGCAATATCCATATAGCTTTTTTGCACAAAACC
>CALPNL020000200.1 GCA_943324925.2 Chitinophaga pinensis
AATTAATAGCAAAACAAAACGCAAAGTTCAATTGGTTTGATACTTATATTACCGCGGTTTATAACTCCGATTTTGGCCTGAATGTCAATGCTGGAGCTCGATACGACAGGCACTCTATTTATAAAAATTATTCTGTTTATAATTTTAATCCGTCGTTTTCTTTATCAAATTTAGGTCTTAAACTAATTGCCTCTTATAGTACTGCTTACATTACACCAAGTTTGTACCAATTGTTTTCTCCCTATGGTAATTTAGATTTAACGCCAGAGAAAAACAATACAATTGAATTAGGATTTGAAAAGGAATTATTGAATAAGATTCTTCAATTTAATACTGTTTGTTTTTATAGAGAAGAGAATAATTCTATTGGTTTTTACACTGATCCTGTAAGTTTCGAGTCTAATTATGCTAATATCGATGGAGCTAATAATGCTAAAGGAATAGAAACAATGGTCTCTTTTGTTGCTTCAA
This sequence comes from Chitinophaga pinensis, assembly GCA_943324925.2. GTDB lineage: Bacteria > Bacteroidota > Bacteroidia > Flavobacteriales > Flavobacteriaceae > Flavobacterium. Next base: position 472 of record CALPNL020000200.1, read on the forward strand.
ATAAATTAAAATTCAAAGCCAATTACACCTTTACAGACGTGGAAGAACCTTTGAAAAGATTAATTCCAAAGCACAAGGCAAATGTAAATTTAGATTACGATTTTTCGGAAAAAATGAATTTCACCATTTCTTATCAATACGTTGATCATCGAAAAGACCTTTTCTTTGACGGTGGAACCTACGAAACCGTTCCCGTTCAATTGGATTCCTATCAATTGGTAAATGCAATAGGAAATTTTAAAATCATCAAAAACAGATTTAGTTTATTTGCTAGTGTCAACAATATTTTTAATTCGAATTTCACAGAAAATATAGGTTATAGTTCGCGCGGTAGAAACTTTAAAATAGGCTTGAATATTATGTTTTAGACCTAAGCCAATCACTGACTGCTATTTTGATAGTAATTTTTTCTTAGTATCTTGTAACAAAAATAATACCTCATCGTCTTTTAAAAATAATAGCCAAAAACAAGTCAATGGACCAAAATGAGTTTGTATCATTAATTACGCCATTCAAAGACAAACTTTTTCGTCTTGCCAAGAGATTATTGGTAAGCACAGAAGAAGCCGAAGATGCAACTCAAGAAGTAATATTGAAATTATGGAACAATAAAGAGAATTTAGATTCTTATAAAAGCATAGAAGCCTTTTCTATAACAATGACCAAAAATTATTGTTTGGATCAGTTGAAAGCGAAGCGGTCGGGAAATTTAAAATTGGTTCATGACAACTATATTGATAGGGAGCCAAGTTTAGAAAGGCAATTGGAAACTAAAGACAGTTTGGATTGGGTTGACAAAGCAATAAATGAATTGCCAGAGCAACAAAAACTGATAATTCAAATGCGTGATATAGAGGAATTAGAATTTGAAGAGATTGCTAAAATAATGAATATGAAAGAAATAGCTATTCGAGTAGCTTTGTCAAGGGCCAGAAAAACGATTAGAACGATTATGTTAAAAACAAATGATTATGGAATTAAATAGAATAGAATCTATTTTAGAAAAATATTTTCAAGGAGAAACAAGTGTTTTTGAGGAAAAGGAATTAAAAGAGTACTTTTCATCATCAGATGTTGCGCAGCATTTGGAAAAATACAAGCCTTTATTTGGTTATTTCTCAAAAGCTTCATCAGAGGAGTTTAAACAAACGATAACCCTACAAACTAAAAAACATAATGTTAAGTGGTTATCAATTGCAGCTTCCGTTGTAGTTTTACTTGGAATTAGCACTTTTACTTATTTGCATCAGACCGAAGAAACGAATGATTTAGGAACTTATGAAAGTCCTGAAGAAGCATTTGAAGCGACACAAAAAGCACTTTCTATGTTGTCTAAAAATGTAAATGTAGGTATTGAAAGTGTGACTTATATAAACGAGTTTCAAAACTCAAAAGAATTAATTTTTAAAACAAAGTAAAAATAGAAATCATGAGAAAATTAGTATTAGTATTATTATTTAGTTTGTTGTCAACCGCTTTTTTTGGTCAAGCAGCATTTGATAAATTTGACGGTCAAGATGATGTAACTTCAGTTATTGTAAACAAAAAAATGTTTGAAATGATGGGAAGTGTCAAAATGGACAATAAGGATAAAGACTCTCAGCAATATTTGAGTTTTATTAAAAAGTTAGATAATTTAAAAGTATTTACAACTACTAGCACCAGAGTAACTTCTGAAATGAAAACAACGGCTGATAAATACATGAAAACCGCAGGTTTAGAAGAATTAATGCGAATTAACGATGGTGGAAAAAATATTAAAATTTGGGTAAAATCAGGTTCTAAAGATTCTCAAATTAAAGAGTTATTGATGTTTATGGAAGGAACTTCTAAAGGCAATGAAACCGTATTAATGTCTTTAACTGGTGATTTCGATTTGAATGAAATTTCGGTGCTTACCGACAAAATGAGACTTCCTGGTGGTGATGAGTTGAAAAAAGCAACTAAGAAAAAATAATTTACATGAAGCGTATTTTAAGCCTGTTAATAATTGTAAGTACTTTTTTTTCAAGTTGTAACGACGAGCCTTCCTTGCAAAAGTATTTCGTTGAAAAAACGGAAAACAAGAACTTTATCGCTTTAGATTTGTCACCTAGCATGTTAAATGTTGATAGTTCTAAATTATCATCAGAAGAAAATGAAGCGCTAAAATCATTTGAAAAAGTAAATATTTTAGCTTTTAAATTAAATGATAGCAATAAAGCCGAATTAGAAGTAGAGCAAACAAAATTGAAGGAAATTTTAAAAGATGAAAAATACCAACAATTAATGAAGTTTGGTTCCGGAAAGGACGGTGCTTCTGTTAGTTTTGTTGGTGATACAAAACACATTGATGAATTTGTTTTTTATGCAAATAAAAAAGAAAATGGCTTTGCAGTAGTTAGAGTAATGGGAAAAGACATGAATCCAACGGGAATTATGACTTTGATGTCAGTATTAAAAAATGCTAATGTTGATATAGAACAATTAAAACCTTTACAACAAATGTTTGCAAAGTAATATTTGAGTTGGTTATAATAAAAAAGCGTTCCAATTGGAACGCTTTTTTTATTTTTTAAAGTACTTAAATGGAACTAATAGCATTCCAAAACACTCTCCATGCTCTTTGCCTGTGTGTTTGTGGTGCATTTTGTGAGCTCTTCTAACCGCTCTCGAATAAACATTATTAGCGTTTCTAAATAATTTGAATCTTTGGTGAATGAAAATATCGTGAACCATAAAATAGGCCAATCCATAGGCGAAAATTCCTAATCCAACGGACAACCCCAAATCAAAAATTCCATAGCGCCACAAGAAGAAAAATCCCATGCTGACAACAGCATAGAAAATAAAAAACAAATCGTTTCTTTCAAACCAAGAATCGTGGTCTTTTTTATGGTGATCAGCATGTAAAACCCATAAAAAACCGTGCATAATGTATTTGTGACTAAACCAAGCCATAAATTCCATAAAGAAAAAAGTAGCGAAAAAGACAACAATGTAAATC
>CALPNL020000201.1 GCA_943324925.2 Chitinophaga pinensis
AATTACCTTTATTTATAATTTAAGTAATTTATTTTAAAATACTGACAAACAATTTTTTAAATATTCACTATCGATTTATTCTATGGTGGTTTTAGACCTTAAAAAACGTTTTTCTAATGCCAATTATCACAAAAATAAATAAGGTGTAAATGATAAAAAACGGAACGATAAATTCAATCAAATTCATCGGTAGCATAATCGCAATTATAAGCAATTGAAAACCCAATCCGTAAATGGATAGCAACGTCATAAACCAATTTGAAAACGTTTTTACTTTGTAAGCTTCAGGATCTAAAAAGTGAATTATCTTGTCAAAAGTTCCATATACTAAGGTGTAAATTTTAAACAAAATATCAACCGATTTTTGCGTTTCTCCAGGTAAGGCTCGTGGCGATTTGTATTCGAAAATCTTACTTGTGGTATCTCCACCCACCGATTTATTTCTCAAAATTACATAGTAGTAATTGTATAATGTTCCTTGCAATTGAATTCCTATAAATGCCAAAATAGTAAACCAAATCGTGGTTTTTGAAACGTAGCAAATAGTCATCAAAATCATAAAATTTAAGACAATATCAAAAACACTATCGAGGTATCTTCCCACATAAGAAGGGGTGTTTTTTAAGCGAGCTAATTCTCCATCAGCTGCGTCAATAGCCGATTTTAAAACGATGAAAAATGCAGCCGAAAAATAATGATTTTGCAGTATACAAACTATTGAAATTAGTCCGGAAAGACCAAATAATAAGGTTACATGAATAGGTGTAAAGCGAGTGTCCTTGAGTTGGTTGGCAATTAATTTACCAATAGGCCTTCCATAATCTGATAAATCTAAAAACGTATCTTTTTTTAATAATTTAGACATTTAAAATAATGTAAACAACGAAATGCGACAATATAGTCTGGTATTATTTAGTATTTTTTTTACTACTTTCTAACAATAAATAGAATTGTAATCCAAATAAAATCGTAGCAATAAAAATATGTAGGGTTTGAGATCCAAATGGGAAATTAAAATAGTACATTGTAATACCTGATAGAATTTCTAGGCAAAGTAATCCCATAATCCAATTTATTCTTTTGAAACCTAATTTAAGTTCTCTATTTCTCCAAAACAAAAACAGGTTGGTAAAAAGAACTACTATCGAAAAACTTCGATGCATGTAGAAACCTCCTTTAGGATTTTGTAACCACACTTCCTTTGGTAAACCTGACTCAACAATGGTATCAACGGATTCTCTAACTTGAGTTCCAAAAATGATTTGTGCAATGGTTAGTCCTAGTGCTGCCACAACCACCCACTTGAATTCAGCGTTGAAAGCTGTTGTTTTTTGTTTTTCTTGAACGGAATAAATCACAAACAACTGTACCGCAACAATAAGTAAAGCGGCAAGCATGTGAGTGGTTATTTTATAAGGATTTAATACCGAATCAACTACCGTTTTCCCAAGCCATGCTTGGAATCCCATTAAGAGGCAAATTAGAAAACTTAGAAAAATTAATTTTTTATTATCTGTCCAATATCCAAATGAGAAAAACAACGCAATAACACAAGCGAGTCCGGCTAAAGCACCAATTAAACGGTTTATATATTCCACCCAAGTGTGCAATGGATTGAAAATAGCATAATCGTGTTTGGTGTATTTTTCCCAATGTGTATTTTCAAAATTACTTGCTGCAACAAAATGGTCATTTGCAACTAATAGCTTTTCGTCTTTAATAATTACTTGTCCTTTTGAATATTCTTTGCCTGGAGTGTATAATAATTCTTTTTCTTCTGTTGGAGGAATATAGTAACCAAAGCATTTAGGCCAATCAGGACAGCCCATTCCAGAACCAGTCATTCTAACTAAGGCACCAGCAAGTATGACCAAATAAACTAAAACTAAGGCTGTTTTTGTCCAAGGAAGAAAATATTTTCTCATTATTGTTCTATTTTTTTTAATCCCAACTTCGCTGCTTTTTTTAACATATATTCATAAGCTTCATTGTAATCATTTGCGATTTCACCTTCTAAAATAGCTTCTTTTATAGCTTCTTTCAATACACCAATCTCTCGTGAAGGCTTTAAATTAAAATAAGTCATAATTTCTTCGCCCGTAATTGGCGGTTGAAAATTTCTTACATGATCACGTTCCTCAACTTCAATAATTTTCTTGCGAACAATTTCAAAATTATTATGGTATTTCTTAAATTTCTTAGGGTTTTTCGTGGTGATATCTGCCTCACATAAAGTCATCAAATCATCAACGTCTTCACCGGCATCAAATATCAACCTTCGAACAGCTGAATCCGTAACCACATCCTCAGAAAGAACTATTGGTCTTGAACTCATCATCACCATTTTTTGTACAAATTTCATTTTGTGGTTTAAAGGCATGTGTAGGCGTTCAAAGATTTTTTTTGCCATTTTACCTCCTAAAAATTCATGCCCATGAAAAGTCCATCCTTGTTTTTTATTGAATTTTTTAGTCGGAGCTTTACCTATATCGTGTAATAATGCCGACCAGCGAAGCCAAACATCATCGGTATTTGGGCAAATATTATCTACCACTTCTAAAGTGTGATAAAAGTTGTTTTTATGCGATTGCCCTTCTATTTCTTCTACTTGATTTAATGCAGTTAATTCAGGTAAAATAATATCTAAAAGTCCTGTTTTATATAGTAATAGAAATCCAATTGATGGTTTATCTGTAGAAAGAATTTTGTTTATTTCATCAACAATTCGTTCACCGGTAATAATATTTATACGTTCCTTATTTTTTGCTATGGATTGCAAAGATTTTTCTTCAATTTCAAACATTAACTGATTTGCAAAACGTATTCCTCTAAGCATTCGTAAAGGGTCATCAGAAAAGGTAATATCAGGATCAAGTGGAGTTTTGATGATTTTATTTTTTAAATCTTCCAATCCGTTAAAAGGATCCAATAAATCACCAAAGTTGTTTGAATTTAAAGAAATTGCAAGTGCATTTATAGTAAAATCACGTCGGTTTTGATCGTCTTCTAAGGTTCCATTTTCAACAACTGGATTTCTACTCTCAAAATGATACGATTCTTTGCGAGCTCCTACAAATTCAATTTCGGTGTCTTCAAAACGCAACATTGCCGTTCCATAGGTTTTAAAAACTTGAACTTTTGGTTTTTTCGGAAGCATTTCAGATACTTTTAACGCCAATTCAATTCCGCTTCCAATGGCAACAATATCAATATCTTTTTTAAATTCTCTTCCTAATAAATAATCACGTACAAAGCCGCCAATAACATAGCTATCAACATTAAGTTCTGAACTTGCTTGTTGGATTATTTTAAAGACAGGGTTCTGTAATGCTTTTATAATATTCATTTTTTCACCTCTTAATTAAGGGTTTTTGCCACGAATAATCGAATTTTTATATAATTATTCGTTTATATTCTAGTGAGTCATTGTTGAAATTTACAATAACTGCTAAT
>CALPNL020000202.1 GCA_943324925.2 Chitinophaga pinensis
CTGCTGCTGGAGGAAATGTATTAGCTGCACACAAAATTTTATGCTGGTTCGTACTAGTTGGTTGGGCTATCTATCCATTAGGATACATGTTAGGAACTGACGGATGGTACACAGATATCCTTGGAAAAGGAAGTGTAGATGTAGCTTACAACATCGCTGATGCAATTAACAAAATTGGATTTGGTCTTGTAATTTACAACTTAGCTCAAAAATCTCAAAAAGACTAATTAGGTCCCTCACTTATAGAAACCGTCTTATTCTAATAAGACGGTTTTTTTTTGTTCTAATTTGAATTCTTTATTCAGTAATAGAAATCTCAAATAATTTTTCCCATTTTTTTCCGGTTACAAAAATAGTTTTCGTTTTAGGATTATAGGCTATTCCATTCAAAACTTCTGCCTCAGAATACTTGATAAATTTTCGTAAACCCGCCAAATTAACAATCCCTTCTACTTTTCCATTCTCCGGGTTTACAATTGCAATAGCGTCTTTTTGCCAAATATTACAGTAAATTTTACCATTGATGTATTCCAATTCATTAACGCTTTTTATCTTGCTACTGCCAGAATAAACATTTACATAATCAATCATTTTTTGATTGGCCGGATTCATCTTCCATATCTTCTCCGTTCCATCCGATTGATAAATCACTTTTCCATCATTGGTCATTCCCCAACCTTCAATTGGTTTATCATAAGCAAATGTTTTTTCCACTTTCCAGGTGTCTACATTGTAAATAAAACCTTTTTTTTCTTCCCATGTTAATTGGAACAATTGGTTATTGATAAAGGTAATTCCTTCCCCAAAATCTTGATCTTCTAATTTTAATGACTTCAGAATTTTCCCTGTTTTATAATCTGTTTTCAATAATTTTGAAAATCCACGAAGTCCCGTTCCTTCATATAAAGTATCTCTAAAAAACTCCAAACCTTCAGTAAACGAGGAAGTATCGTGAGGATAAGTGTTTACAATTTTATAGTTCAACAATTTCGGAGCTACATTTGAAACCAATTCTACTCTTGAAGTTATTTCCTGGTTTTCGCCTTCAAAATAAACCAAGGCTTTCAAATTTTGATACCCCAATTTTTGATCTTTTAAGCTAAATATAAGGTTCTCCAAACTCTTTTTAGAACCAATATTCTTATCATTTACAAAGTACACAATGCTGTCAATTTTTTTATTTTCACCATTTAATAAACGCAGTGAAAGACTGTCGTCATTGTTGTATTCGCTTTTAAATTTGCTTTCGTCAAAACTAAAATACTTTTCAGTTGCCGATTTTGATCCGTTGCAACCAATAAAAAGGGAGCTTAATAAAATGATTGAGAGTAGGTTGTGTTTTTTCATAATGAGTTTTATTTGCGAGGAAAGTGACAACACAAAAGTTTATATAATTGAGTTGCAAAAATACAAATTTATTGTATATTTGCAACGGCAAGTCCTACACGATCTGCTCCTGCAAAATCCCCCAGGATGGGAACGTAGCAAGGGTCCGTGGTTGAGCGATGCGATGTAGGCCGCTTGCCTTTTTTATATTAAGTAATCTTCCTTTTGGAGGATTTTTTTTTTGGAGTAAAGTGATCCGACTTCCAATTACTCTTACACCCGCTTTTCGCTACAATCCACGTTAAAAAACGTGGGATTTTCACTGCAATCGGGACTAATTTTGAACTTTCAGTTTTCTAAATATCAGAATTAACTATATTTACATTCTAAAAAAATCGTTTATGAATAAGGTAGTATTAATTACAGGAGCCTCATCAGGAATAGGGAAATCTATCGCTGAGTTTTTGCATTACAAAGGATTTATCATTTATGGAACCAGCAGAAACCCCGATAAAATAACCAACTCTGTTTTTCCATTACTTGAATTAGACGTTAGAAATACAGAATCAATACAAAATGCCGTTAAAAAAATAATTGAGCTTTCCGGAACTATAGATATCGTAATTAATAATGCTGGTGTTGGAATCACCGGTCCAATTGAAGAAATCCCGTCTCAGGAAATAAAGAATAATTTCGAAACTAATTTCTTTGGCCCTATAGAAGTAATGAAAGCCGTTTTGCCTCAAATGCGTGCTCAAAAATCGGGATTAATTATCAATATAACTTCAATTGCGGGTTATATGGGATTGCCCTACCGCGGAATTTATTCTGCATCAAAAGGAGCGTTGGAATTAATTACCGAATCCTTGAACATGGAAGTGAAGCCATTTGGAATTAACATTACGAATGTAGCTCCAGGTGATTATGCTACCAATATTGCCGCGGGACGTTTTCATGCCCCAGTGGTAAAAGGATCGGATTATGAAAATTCTTATGGCGCGACTTTAAAAATGATGAACGACCAAGTAGATAGTGGTAACAACCCAATAGAAATGGCCGAAGCTATATTTGATATTATCAATGCAGCCAACCCAAAAATCCATTATAAAGTGGGAAGTTTTATACAGAAATTTTCTATCGTATTAAAGAGAATATTGCCTGATAAAGTCTATGAAAAAATTTTAATGAATCATTATAAATTGTAACTTAGCGTCACTTAAAATAATTTTAAATAATTTATTATGAAGTTTTTTATCGATACTGCTAACTTAACCGAGATTAAAGCAGCTCAAGCTCTTGGAGTTCTGGATGGAGTGACAACCAATCCGTCATTAATGGCAAAAGAAGGAATTACTGGAAAAAACAATATTCTAAAACACTACGTCGACATTTGCAATAGCGTGGAAGGCGATGTAAGTGCTGAAGTAAACGCTGTTGATTACGAAGGAATGATTCGAGAAGGTGAAGAATTAGTTGATTTACATCCTCAAATAGTCGTGAAATTACCAATGACAAAAGAAGGGATTATGGCTTGTAAGTATTTCTCTGATAAAGGAATCAAAACCAATGTCACTTTGGTTTTTTCTGCCGGACAAGCTATTCTAGCTGCAAAAGCTGGTGCAACCTATGTGTCGCCTTTCGTAGGAAGATTAGATGATATTTCTACCGATGGATTGGCTTTAATTGAAGAAATCCGTTTGATTTATGATAATTATGGTTTTGAAACCCAAATTCTAGCCGCTTCTGTTCGTCACACGATGCACATTGTAAATTGTGCTAAAATAGGTGCCGATGTAATGACAGGTCCACTTTCAGCAATTCTCGGATTGCTCAAGCACCCATTAACAGATATTGGCTTGGCTCAGTTCATCGCCGACTTTGAAAAAGGCAACAAATAAAACCATTTAAGCATAAAAAAAGCGGTACCGTTAATTGGTACCGCTTTTTTTATTAACGTTTTTTATTTCAATTTATCCGCAAATTTGACCTCAAATAAATTGGTGAAGGCATCTTTTATTTTACCTGAACTATCTAAAATCAACGTTCTGTTTATTTTTGTAATTGCCCATTTGTTTTTTACTTCCTCAAAATTGGCAC
>CALPNL020000203.1 GCA_943324925.2 Chitinophaga pinensis
CAATCCATCCAAATTGTTCTTTATGATTTACTGTATTTTCGAGAAACATTTTTTTACTTTTCTTGCTCTTAAAATGAATAGTTTTTATTACTTTGTAACGCTAACGAATCGATATGAAATTTTTATACTTTTACGTCGATTCAAATGTAGAAAATTTTTATCAAAGGTCACTTCTTCCTTTGCGTAAATAATAGATTTAAGAAGACATTTTAAACGGAAACAACCTCACACAAAATAAGACTATTGATATGAAAAAAAAGTTGGAAGCTGATTTAATCAGTATCGCACACCGAATTTTAAAACTAAAAAACAAAGAAGATTTAACGCAATTGCATTTAGAAACCCAAAAACTATATGAAAAATTGTCTGTTTTGAAATTTGTTGAAGAGAACTTTTCGGATGTAAAACCAACAATTGGAAATTCAAATATTCAAGAATTAGTCAACACAGCATTGGAAAACGAACCAGAAGTTGATGAGGTAGAAGCTGCCATTGCCCCTGAAGAAATTGAAATCCAACCGGAATTAGTTGAAGAAATCCAGGATGAGGTGGAAGAGGAAATGGAAGAAGAAGATTTTTCTGATGACGAAGAAGAGGAAGCGGAAGACGAAATAGAAGCGGAAGATGAAATAGAAGAGGAAATGGAAGAAGAAGATGAAGAAGACGAAGCCGAATCTGAAGAAGAAGTAGAATTCGAACCTCATTTTGAGCTTTTCAATGTGGAAGAAGTAGAAGATAAAAAATCAAAAACGGAAGCAAAACAAATTTCATTTGAAGATTTGCTAGGATCCAATTCTGAGCCTGTTTTCGAACGTGTATTTGACCCAATTCAAGAAGAAGCCGAAGAAGAATCAGTTGATGATGAAGAAACAGAAGACGAAGAAACTGTTTTTAATCCAGGGTTTGAAATGGAACTTTCTGAGGATATGGAAGAGGAAGAAGTTGCAATCCCAAATTTTGAATTTGATACGGAAAAAAACAATAATGAAAGTTTTGCTAAAACAATAACCTTCGGATTGAACGATAGAATTGCATTTGAAAAACAATTATTTGCCGGAAGCAGCGAAGACTTAAACCGCGTAGTTTCTCAGTTAAGCACCTTTGATACTTTTGAAGAAGCCCAAAATTTCATTGAAGACATGGTTAAACCAGACTATGATAATTGGGAAGGAAAAGAAGAATATGTTGACCGATTTATGGAAATTGTAGAGAAGAAATTTGCTTAATTCTCCATTTAGATTTACCAATACCGTTTGAATTTAATTTATTTTTATGTCAAAATTATATATCGTTCCCACGCCTATTGGAAATTTGGAAGACATGACTTTTCGTGCCATTCGAGTGCTGAAAGAAGTCGATTTAATTTTGGCTGAAGATACCCGCACCAGCGGAAAGTTGCTGAAACATTTCGAAATTGGCACCCACATGCACAGCCATCACATGCACAATGAGCACAAAACAATTGAGAATTTAATTTCAAGATTGAAAGCCGGCGATACCATGGCATTGATTTCTGACGCAGGAACCCCAGCAATTTCAGACCCCGGATTTTTATTAACCCGCGCTTGTGTTGAAAACGGAATTGCCGTAGAATGTTTGCCTGGAGCAACTGCATTTGTACCCGCATTAGTCAACAGCGGATTACCCAATGATAAATTCGTTTTTGAAGGATTTTTACCTGACAAAAAAGGAAAGCAAACTCGATATTTAGCTTTAGCCGAAGAAACTCGCACGATGATTTTATACGTTTCTCCTCACAAATTAGTCAAAACATTAACCGAATTTATTACTTATTTTGGCGAGGACCGACCAATTTGCGTTTCCAGAGAATTATCAAAACTGCATGAGGAAAATGTTCGAGGAACCGTTCGTGAGGTGTTAACCCATTTTGAAAACAAACCTCCAAAAGGGGAAATTGTGGTCGTTGTGGGAGGAAAATCAACGAAATAATATAGATCTATAAACCATTCAAAATTACATTATGCGCTGGAAAATAAAACCAAAACCCGATCCCCTAAAAGTTACCGAACTCGCCAAGGCGCTTAATGTTGAAGATTATGTGGCCACACTATTGGTGCAACGCGGTATCGAAACCTTTGACGCAGCGAAAGATTTTTTCCGACCTCAATTAGACCATTTGCACGATCCGTATCTAATGAAAGACATGGATAAAGCGGTCGCAAGAATTGAATTGGCGATAGCCAAACAAGAAAAAATTCTCGTTTTTGGTGATTATGATGTTGATGGAACCACCGCAGTTTCATTGGTATCCTCCTATTTAAAATCGTATTTTCCCGATGTAGCTACTTATATTCCAGATCGTTATGACGAAGGTTATGGAATTTCTTTCAAAGGAATCGACTATGCCGACGACAATGATTTTTCTTTAATAATAGCTCTAGATTGCGGAATAAAATCGATAGATCATGTGGCTTATGCCAAAGAACGAAACATCGATTTTATCATTTGTGATCACCACCGACCGGGAGAATTCCTGCCAGATGCAGTAGCCGTTTTAGACCCAAAAAGAGACGATTGTAATTATCCTTACGATGAATTGTGTGGTTGTGGAATTGGATTCAAATTGATACAAGCCTTGGGTAAAAATAGAAATCAAACCATTGAAGATTTAACGGAATACCTTGATTTGGTTGCCACAGCAATTGCAGCTGATATCGTTCCAATGACAGGAGAAAATCGGGTGCTGGCGTATTTTGGATTGCAAGTAATTAACTCCGATCCAAGACCAGGAATAAAAGCGCTTACCTATCAAATTAAAAAACAAGTGCTCGATATTACGGATGTTGTATTTATAATCGCCCCCAGAATTAATGCTGCTGGAAGAATCAAACACGGAAATCAGGCAGTGGAATTATTATCAGAATTTGATTTTGAGCAAGCCCAACAATTTGCTTTAGAAATAGAAAAAAACAATTCTGACCGAAAAGAATTAGACAAACAAATTACTATTGAGGCGCTTTCGCAAATAGAACAAAATAATGAAAACGAAGGTTTTACCACCGTCGTTTATCAAGAAAATTGGCATAAAGGAGTTATAGGAATTGTGGCGTCTAGATTGATGGAAACCCATTATCGCCCCACATTGGTTTTCACCAAAAGCGGTGATAAATTAGCCGCATCGGCACGATCTGTAAAAGGATTTGATGTTTACAATGCCTTAGAAGCGTGTGCGGAACATTTGGAACAATTTGGGGGACACATGTATGCGGCGGGATTGACATTAAAGGAAGAAAATTACGTGGCTTTCAAACAAGCATTTGAAAAAGTAGTTTCAGAAACCATTGATCCAGAACTTTTATTACCTGAAATTTCGATCGATTTAGAAATTGATTTTCCACAAATTACTCCAAAATTTCTTCGAATTATCAATCAATTTGAACCTTTTGGC
>CALPNL020000204.1 GCA_943324925.2 Chitinophaga pinensis
AACGGATTGATATACTTCTTAGTTATTTTTTACAAGTGAATTACTTCACCATAAGCATCAGCAACAGCTTCCATAACCGCTTCACTCATTGTTGGGTGTGGGTGAATCGCTTTTAGAATTTCATGACCAGTAGTTTCTAATTTTCTAGCTACAACTGCTTCGGCAATCATGTCGGTAACACCAGCACCAATCATATGACAACCCAACCATTCTCCATATTTCGCATCGAATATTACTTTTACAAATCCGTCAGGAGTTCCTGAAGCTTTTGCTTTTCCTGAAGCAGTGAAAGGGAATTTTCCGATTTTTAAATCGTATCCTTTTTCTTTAGCCTGTTTTTCAGTCAATCCTACAGATGCAATTTCTGGAGTTGCATACGTACAACCTGGTATATTTCCATAATCGATAGGATCTACGTGCAATCCTGCGATTTTTTCTACACAAGTGATTCCTTCAGCAGAAGCAACGTGTGCCAATGCTGGTCCCGGAACAACATCCCCAATAGCATAATACCCTGGAATGTTAGTTTGGTAGAAATCATTTACAATAATTTTATCTCTATCAGTGGCAATCCCCACTTCTTCTAATCCAATATTTTCAAGGTTGGTTTTAATTCCAACAGCTGAAAGTAAAATATCAGCTTCTAGAACTTCTTCGCCTTTTGCTGTTTTTACAAATGCTTTTACACCAGCTCCAGAAGTATCAATTTTTTCTACAGAAGAGTTAGTCATAATAGTAACTCCTGCTTTTTTCATTGATCGTTCCATTTGTTTAGAAATGTCTTCGTCTTCCAAAGGAACAATATTAGGAAGGAATTCTACAATAGTAACTTGTGTTCCCATTGCATTATAAAAGTGTGCGAATTCAACTCCAATAGCTCCTGAACCAACAACGATCATTGATTTTGGTTGTTTTTCTAATGTCATTGCTTGACGATAACCGATAACTTTTACACCATCTTGCGGTAAGTTTGGTAATTCACGTGAACGAGCTCCTGTTGCAATAATAATATGATCGGCATCGTAATCAGTAACTTTACCATCAGCAGCGGTAACAGCAACTTTTTTTCCAGGTTTCATTTTACCAAAACCATCAATTACATCAATTTTATTTTTTTTCATTAGGAATTGAACTCCTTTGCTCATTCCGTCAGCAATTCCTCGGCTACGACCTACAACTGCTGTAAAATCTTTATCAAATGATGAAACCGACAAACCGTAATCAGAAGCGTGTTTAAGATAATCAAAAACTTGTGCCGATTTTAGTAATGCTTTTGTTGGAATACATCCCCAATTCAAGCAAACTCCACCTAAGTTTTCTTTTTCAATAACGGCAACTTTAAAACCCAATTGTGAGGCTCTAATTGCTGTTACATATCCTCCAGGTCCACTTCCTAAAACTATTACATCGTATTTCATTTTTCTAATTTATTTAATTATGGTAAAAAAGCTGTCGCAAATTTATGAATTAATTTTTATTTGATAATAGGAAAACTACAATTAGTTGACCAATTTTATAATGTCTATTTATGAGTTTAAAATGAACTGAGAATCGTATAAATTCTTGTAGAAACCCGAGGCTACATTTAATAATTCTTGATGCGTTCCTTGCTCCACAATGAGTCCTTTGTCCATTACTACAATTTTATCTGCATTTATGATTGTTGCCAAACGGTGCGCGATGATTATTGAAGTTCTCCCTTTAGTGATTGTTTCGGTAGCTTTTTGAATTAATTCTTCAGAATACATGTCGATTGATGAGGTAGCTTCGTCTAAAATTAATATACTTGGATTGCTTACATACGCTCGTAAAAATGCAATTAATTGGCGTTGCCCTGACGATAACATTACGCCTCGCTCTTTTACATTGTAATCGTAACCACCAGGCAAACTATTGATAAATTCGTGGACTCCGATTTTTTTGGCTGCAGCCAATACTTGCTCGCGAGTAATTTCAGGGTTGTTTAGCGTGATGTTGTTTAATATCGTGTCGGCAAATAGGAAAACATCTTGCAATACAACTGCAATTTGTTTTCTAAGGGAATCCAAAGTATAGTCGTGAATATTCTGATTATCGATGTAAATGGTTCCGCTATTGATTTCGTAAAAACGATTTAGCAAATTGATAATGGTCGTTTTTCCAGCTCCTGTTGCGCCAACAATGGCGATTGTTTGCCCGGGCTGAACACTTAAATTGATTCCTTTTATGACTTCTTCATTATCAATATAACTGAACTTCACCTCTTTAAATTCGATTGCTCCTTTAAATGTTGGCGCTTCAATTGTTCCAATGTCTTGGATGTGTTCTTTAGTATCTAATATTTCAAAAACACGATTTGCTGAGATCATTCCCATTTGCATTTCGTTGAATTTATCGGCAATTTGTCGCAATGGATTAAATAACATTCCGATGTACATTGTGTAAGAAAAAATATCTCCAAAGGTAGTTGTCGTATCACCGTCTAATATTCTGAAACCACCATAAAGAACGATGAATCCTAAAGTTAAAGAAGAAATAATATCGGCAATTGGGAAAAAAATCGAGTTGTAAAGAATGGTTTTTACCCAAGCATTTTTATGTTTGTTATTAATTTCTTTAAATTTTTCATATTCAATATTTTCTCTATTGAAAAGTTGAACGATTTTCATTCCTGTAACACGCTCTTGCACAAACGTATTAAGGTTGGCTATTTGATTTCTTACTTCTTCAAATGTAACTTGCATTTTGCGTTGAAAAATTCGAGTTACAAATACCAAAATTGGCATTGCAATGAATACAATAATTGTTAGTTTCCAATTTTCTTTTAGCATGAAAAATAGAATCACAATCATTTTTAGTAAGTCACTTGCAATCATAAATAGCCCTTGACTGAAAATTTTCGCAATGGATTCCATATCAGAAACCGACCTAGTAATTAATTGACCAACGGGAGCGGTATCGTAATATTTCATTTTGAAACTCAACATGTGTTTGAAGAGTTTTACACGAACATCTTTTACAATATCTTGTCCAAGCCAATTCGCCCAGTAAACAAAGAAGAAATTGGAAAGTACTTCAAGAATAAGTACGATTCCCATTAATGTTACGTACCATAAAAGACCAACCTGATCGTGCGTTTTTATGTAATCATCTACGGTTAATTTTAATAAATAAGGTCGTAAAGCAGCAAAAACTGACAAGAATATTGCAAATAAAATCACGCTATTAAATCGCCATTTATAGGGTTTAGCATATTTTAATATCCTTTTAAAAACAATGGTATCGAATGCTTTTGCTTTCATATTATTTTGATAGTGTAACTTCTATTAGTTGATTAAAAAGCATTTATAAATAGTCATATTCAATTTTTGTTAGAAACAATCCTTGTGCAGGAACTGAAAATCC
>CALPNL020000205.1 GCA_943324925.2 Chitinophaga pinensis
AATGTGAATTTTTTATCAATATCTTCCACACGCATCGTGATGAAAGTTGGTTTTTGAAATGGAGAAACATTAGGATCTTTACAAGCAAAAAGCCCATTTACTAGATTCTCTTGCTCTTTTTCTGTCAGATAGGCTCCCGTTTTAACCGCTAAACTTTTCGCCATTGATTTAGCAATACTGTCATTTTGACTAAAACTAGAATCGGGAATTCCATCACTTAAATCACTCAATAATTGTTCTAAAACGCTTGAAACATCGCTTTCGGTAACATTTACAGGCAAACCCGTAATTACCAAATGATCGTCATTACTTGCATCAAAAACGAAACCTGTATTGACTAATGAAAGTTGCAATTCTGAAATTAGTTTCATCTCCATTTTAGAGAAAAACAAATTTAGTGGAAATAATAATTGCTGGCTCGAGGCTTGATGAACTGTCATATTCGTCAGGAATTGCTCATACAAAACTCTTTGATGGGCACGATTTTGATCAATAATTACCATCCCCGATTTTATGGGGTTTACAATGTATTTTTTATGAATTTGATACATCTTATTCGACGCCTGCTCAATTTCATTTTCATTAAATAAGGAACCTGTAACTTCATCACTTTCAAATTCTACATTGCTAATTTCTTCAGAATCCTGTTTTAAACCAACATACAAACTCTCCCAGTTAGCGGTGGCCTCCGTTTTTCTTGGGGAAGTAAAATGCTTATTAGGCGTTGAATCAGAAAATGGATTGAAATTTCCGTCAATTTGAATTGTAGGTGTTGCTGCCTGTTGGTCTTTATAATTATAAGGGGTGTCTAAATTCGAATCTCTATCAAAATCTAAAACTGGGGCTACATTAAATTGACCCAAACTGTGTTTTATTGCGGATCTTAAAATAGCATAAAGCGCGTGTTCATCGTCAAATTTAATTTCAGTTTTAGTAGGATGAATGTTGATATCAATCGTATTTGGAGGAACATTTAGATATAAATAATAACTAGGCTGGTTACCATCTTTTAGCAAACCTTCATAAGCCGCCATTACCGCATGATGTAAATAACCACTTTTTATGAAGCGATCGTTCACGAAGAAAAACTGTTCTCCCCTATTTTTTTTCGCAAATTCTGGCTTGCTCGCAAAACCCTGAATGGTTACAATTTCAGTTTCTTCATTTACAGGAACGAGTTTTTCATTGGTTTTTCCTGAGAAAATATTTACTATTCGTTGTCTAGAATTGGATTGTGGTAAATTGTATAATTCGCTTCCGTTATGAAAATAAGTAAAATGGATATTTGGATGTGCCAATGCCACTCTATGAAATTCATCAACAATATGTCGGTGTTCAACCGTTTCTGATTTCAAGAAATTACGACGAGCTGGAATATTAAAAAATAAATTCTTTACCGAAAAAGAAGTGCCTTTAGGTAAAACTGCCACATCTTGCGAAACAAATTTACTCCCTTCGATAACAATGTGAGTTCCTAATTCTTCTTGTTCTTGTTTCGTTTTCATTTCTACGTGAGCAATCGCGGCAATAGAAGCTAGGGCTTCACCACGAAATCCTTTGGTGTGTAATGAAAATAAATCTTCGGCTTGGCGAATTTTAGAAGTGGCATGTCGTTCAAAACACAAACGAGCATCAGTAACACTCATTCCTTGTCCGTTATCGATAACTTGAACTAGTGATTTTCCAGCGTCTTTGATAATTAACTTAATGTCGGTTGCTTTTGCATCAACAGCATTTTCAAGCAATTCTTTGACTACCGAAGCAGGTCTTTGAACAACTTCACCAGCCGCAATTTGATTGGCAACGTGATCCGGAAGCAATTGAATGATACTCGACATTAAAATAAATTGTTGTTTAGGGTTAATCGTGAATTGACAAATTTAACTAATTTCTATTGGCTTTCATACCAAAATTATAAAAATAAAACCTCTAAAATATAGAGGTTTTGTTAAATTGTATAATAAAATTTATATTTATTATTTCAAATTAGCTTGACTCCGTAAATAAGCCATTTTTAATGCTGCAATTGCCGCTTCGGTTCCTTTATTTCCATGAATACCTCCACTTCTATCAATAGATTGTTGCTCATTATTATCGGTCAACAAACAAAAAATTACAGGAACATCATATTTAATATTTAGATCTTTTACTCCTTGGGTTACGCCTTCGCAAACAAATTCAAAATGCATTGTTTCTCCTTTTATCACACAACCAATCACTATGATAGCATCTAATTGTTGAGTCTCTACCATTTTTTTAGCTCCATAAACCAACTCAAAACTTCCGGGAACATCCCAACGAAGAATATTCTCAGGAAGAGCCCCACAATCTAATAATGCAGATTCAGCACCGGAAAACAAGCCTTCAGTTATGGCTGGGTTCCATTCAGAAACAACAATCCCAAACCGAAAATTTTTCGCGCTTGGGATTGTATTCTTATCGTAATTTGATAAATTTTTATTAGCAGTAGCCATCTAGTTTAGATTTTAGAATCCGAAGTCTGATATCAGATATCTAAAATTCTTATTGAGATAAACCGATTAAAGCATCAATATTTGCCGCTTCTTGAGTGGCTTCATATTTTTCTTTAATCTCAGTAAAATATTTTAACGCATCCGCTTTGTTATTTAATCCTAAAGCCGTTTGACCTGCTTTTAAAAGAAAACGTGGCGTTGTAAATTCGTTTTTATTATTTTCAGACGCTTTCACATAAAATTCTAAAGCTTCTTTAGGTTGATTTTTTTGAGCATGAGCATCTCCAATAGCACCAATTGCTAAGGTACTCAATACCATATCTTCCGATTTAAATTTTTCCAAATAAGAAATAGCTTGATCGTATTTACCAGTATTTAAGTAAGCCATACCAGCGTAGTAATTAGCTAAATTTCCAGCATCGGTTCCTTCATATTTAGAAGCGATATCGATAAACCCAAATTTACCTTCAGCTCCTTTAAGTGCTAAATTATATAATGAATCGCTTTTAGTACCTTCAGTAGCTTTTTGGAAGTTTTGTTGCGCTAAAAACATTTCGCTAGCTGCATTATCTTCTTTAGGCTCTGCAACAAATTTTTGAAACAATACATAACTTACCGTTACCAATGCAATCGCTGCAACAATTCCGAATATTGCTTTTTGATTTTTTGCTACAAATTCTTCTGTTTTTGAAGCGGTTTGATCTAGTGAATTAAAGACACCAGCAGTAGTACTGTCTTTTTCATCAATAGTTATATTTTCAACTTGAGTGTCGATTTCAACTTTTTCTTTTGGGGTTTTATAGCCTCTTTTATTGTACGTTGCCATTATAATTTAAATTAGTGAGTGGCAAAAATAAAATTTTTATTCAAACTGTCATAAAAAAAATGCGTTTAAATTCAAAT
>CALPNL020000206.1 GCA_943324925.2 Chitinophaga pinensis
CGAATGGTAGCTTTTCATCAATTTTACCGCAATTTCAACCACGTCGGGAACGGCAATAAATCCGGTTGTGCCTTTGGTATAAAACGATAGACCATTCGCTACTTTTTTGAAAAGCAATCCGCTTCCTTGTTCCCAAAACCCAGGACCTAAAATAATCCCAGGATTGAGAACCACGACTTGAAGCCCTTCCTGTTGGCCTCGCCAAATTTCCATTTCGGCACCATATTTTGAAATGGCGTAATCGCTGTGGTGTTTTTCCGGATTCCATTCGGTTTCTTCAGTGATAATTGTTTCGTGTTCTTTTAAATCTCCTAAAGCGGCTATTGAACTCACATAGCCTACTTTTTTCACACCATGGGAAAGAGAAAGGTTTACAATATTTGCAGTTCCTTCAATGTTAGTTTTCCGGAGTAGTTCCTCATCATTAGGGTCAAATGAAATTAACGCGGCGCAATGAAATACAGAATCCACATTTGCGAAAGCGATTTCTAAGGAAGGAATATCGGTAATATCGGCTTGAATCCATTCGATTTTTTCAAATAAATAGCTTTTTTCATACAATTCAAATAGCGATTTCGTTGCCAAAATAGAAGATTCATTTCTATAAATAGCTCGAATTTTCTCACCATTTTCTAGCAATTGCAATGCCAAATGAGAACCTACTAAACCAGTTGCGCCAGTTACTAATACCATAGCACGAAAGTACAAAATAGGAAGTAGTAAACATATTTTTTTTCGAATTACCGAATAAACAAATCAACAAATCAACATTAAATTTTATCTTTGCACAAATTGATTGAAAATGAAGAATATTATAGAAGAATTGCAATGGCGTGGACTGGTTCACGATATTATGCCAGGTACTGAAGAACAATTGCTGAAAGAAATGACGGCAACCTATATTGGATTTGATCCAACTTCTGATTCTTTGCATATTGGCAGCCTTGTGCCTATAATATTATTGGTTCACTTAGAGAAATTTGGTCATAAACCTATTGCCCTTGTTGGAGGAGCTACCGGAATGATTGGTGATCCTTCGGGAAAATCTGACGAAAGAAACTTATTGGACGAAGCAACATTAAATCACAATGTGGAGGGAATTAAGAACGTTTTATCTCGATTTTTAGACTTTAATTCTTCGGCTTCCAATGCGCCAATTTTAGTGAATAATTACGATTGGATGAAAGGGCTGTCCTTTATCAATTTTGCTCGTGACGTTGGAAAACGAATCACTGTGAACTACATGATGGCGAAAGATTCGGTCAAAAAACGACTTTCAGGTGAAGGCGAAGGGATGTCATTTACAGAGTTTACGTATCAATTAATTCAAGGTTACGATTTCTATCATTTGCACAAAGAATACCATTGTTTGCTTCAAATGGGAGGTTCAGACCAATGGGGAAATATTACAACGGGAACGGAATTAGTGCGAAGAATGAACGCCGAAGGAGCTAAGGCATTTGCCATGACTTGCCCTTTAATTACAAAGGCTGACGGATCTAAATTTGGAAAATCAGAAGGCGGAAATGTTTGGCTTACTGCCGATAAAACTTCGGTTTATAAATTCTACCAATTTTGGTTAAATACGACAGATGTAGATGCGGAAAAGTACATTAAGATTTTTACATTTTTAGATAAAAATACGATTGATAGTTTAATTGCAACGCATCATGAAGCGCCCCATTTACGAGTTTTACAGAAAAAATTAGCAGAAGAAGTAACCACTTTTGTTCACTCAGCTGCCGATTTAGAAAAAGCCATTCAAGCGTCGGCGATATTATTTGGAAACGCCACTTCGGATGATTTAAAACAATTAGACGAAGCTACGTTCTTGGAAGTTTTTGACGGAGTACCTCAGGCCAATATTTCAAGAAATGAAATTGACAATGGAATTGATATTGTATCCGTTTTAAATGAAAAAACAGGCTTTTTTAAGTCCAATGGAGAAGCGAGAAGAGCTTTATCTGCCAATTCAATTGCTGTAAATAAGGAAAAAGTAACCGAAGAGTTTGCCCTTTCCAATGCGAATTTGATCAACAACCAATTTGTATTATTACAAAGTGGAAAGAAAAATTATTTTGTTATTCGAGTGGTTTAAAGCACCATCAAATTACAACCTCGAATATCGGAATTATCAAAACGTCCCAATACTTCAAATGAGTTATTGGGATTTTTTTTACCCAAATCTTGCGTAGCAATAAAAGAACAAGAGTTGATATTGGCCAAATCAATCACGTTTATTCCTCCCGTTTTTCCATCATTAACGTAAGTAAGTGCATCTTCTGGATCTCGAATTAGGACTTGCATCCACGAAGGACATTCAAAAACACCGTTGCCCAAAGAATAAGCTTGAGACAGTAATTCGGTCATTCCATATTCAGAATGGATCGCCGTAACGCCAAAACCTTTACATAGTTGGTCGTGCAATTCTTCGCGAATCATTTCTTTTCGTTTCCCTTTCATCCCGCCCGTTTCCATGATAAAAGTATTATTTAATTGGAATTGCTGCTGCTCCACTAAATCCAAAAGGGCGTAGGTCACGCCAATCAATAGCACGTTTTGACCTGATTTGTCAAGTGATATTAATTTATCAGATAAAGCATTGTAATCGTTGAGGTAAAAACCACTTTCTGGATGGTTAGATTTTTCAATTAAATCCTTAAACATATATATTAAGGAAGAACCTTCGCGCTCGAGATAGGATGGAAGTAAGGCCAAAACCATATAATCTTCAATGTTACCATAAAATTGCGCAAAACCTTTTCGGTAACTTTCTTCATAAATTGAAATATCAGTAACGCAATGTCGGCTCGTAATTTGTCCAGAGGTTCCACTACTGGTAAAAATTTCTTGAATGGGATTGGTATTTGAAACTACGGTATGACTTTTAAAAAACTGAATTGGCAAAAAGGGAATTTGCTGAAGCGATTTAACTTCTTGCACTTTCACCTTCCTAAAGGCGCAAAACTTCTTATAAACCGAATTATTTTCATATTGAAAACGGAACACTTTGAGTGCTATTTTCTCAAATTGTTTTTGGTTAGAAATGCTGAATATGTCGGAAGTTGGAATCAATAAATGTTTTTTGCAAAGGTAATTAAATATTAAAAAGGAGTTCAAATTACTTTTCAATTCAAATAAAAACAGGAGTATTTTATTGATTCCCCTTAATTTTATCATAAATAAACGAATTCATAGTAGTATCGATATTATTTAGACTACATTTGACCATTATTATAAAAAAGTATATATGAATATTTTCGTTGGAAGCCTTCCTTTTAGTATTGAGGAAGTAGATTTAAGAGAGTCTTTCGAGGCTTATGGAGCTGTTGACTCAGTTAAAATTATTACTGATAAATTTACTGGAAGAAGTAAAG
>CALPNL020000207.1 GCA_943324925.2 Chitinophaga pinensis
AATAAGCTTGTTTTCTGGCAGCAGTTACACGCTCGATTTTATGATCAATGGAAAAAAAGACGAACCAATTATTATCTCTGAAAAATACCTCAACCAAGTGCCTGTTTTTATTAAAGACAGCATTGAAAAGGCGCCGGATCAAACAATTGTAATCGACAATGTCACTTCAAATCCAGATACGACCTATGTATATTCTGCGAAAACCGTAAAAATCTTCAGCGGAGTTCAAAAATCAGATGGATTATTACCAACGTGTAAAAACACTTTACTGGATTTAATCTTGCCGCTTCTAGCTTATTTGGCCTTTTTCTGCGGATTGATGGAGCTTCTAATTATTTCTGGAGCGTCAGAAAAATTAGCGAAATTGCTGAGTCCAGTATTTGTAAAAGTATTTCCAAGTGTTCCTAAAAATCACCCTTCTATCTCATTTATGACCATGAATTTTGCAGCTAACTTCCTAGGATTGGATTCTGCAGCAACGCCATTTGGCTTGAAGGCAATGGAAAGTTTACAAGAAATAAACCCAGACAAAGCCAAAGCCAGCGATGCTCAAATTATGTTCATGTGTTTGCACGCTTCTGGGCTTACCTTAATTGCAACTTCAATAATTGGTTATCGCGCTGCTGCACATGCTACAAACCCTGCCGACGTGATGCTGCCTTGTATCATCACTTCGTTTATTGGCACCATTGCGGCCTTTTTAATTGTGGGAATCAAGCAAAAAATCAACTTTAAAAGCGCTTCTTTAGTGGTGGCTTTAATGACCTTAATAGCTGCTATTGTGGGATTATTAATGTACGTAAATCAATTGGATATCATTGGCAAAAATTATTTTACTTCCAATTTATCTGCGTTGATCTTAATTATTATTATCGCCTTTACTTTACTTTTTGCTTTTTATAAAGAAAAGAAATTTGCTGAAGCCAATACCACTGTTTTTGAGGCTTTTGTTACCGGAGCTAATAATGGGGTGAAAACGGGAGTTACAATTTTTCCTTATGTTTTGGGAATGTTAGTTGCCATTTCTTTATTCAGAAACAGCGGATTATTTGAAATAATTAGTGAATGGATTGCATTTGGATTTTCAAATATGGGCGTGAGCAAAGAAATCACTGATGCTTTACCAGTTGCGTTGCTAAGACCATTTAGTTCTGCGGGATCTCGTGGGTTTTTAATTGATTCCATGAATACTTTTGGTGCCGATTCCTTAACGGGAAGATTAAGCAGTATTTTCCAATGCAGCGCCGAAAGTACATTTTATGTAATTGCCGTTTACTTTGGTTCGGTGAATATTAAAAACACGCGTTACGCTTTGAGCACAATGCTTTTAGTGGATGTAATATGTGTGATTACGGCAATATTTGTTGCCACTTGGTTTTTTTAAAAATCAAATTTTAATTGAACTACAATAGTTTTCTTGATTTCGGTATTCAAATTACTTAATGAAATACCCAACAACCGAACGGAATCTTTCATGCGTTCTTGGAACAATAATTCTTTTACAGTATCGAATAATAGCGATTTATCCGAAATGAAATAAGGCAACGTTTTACTTCGCGTTTGCTGCGTAAAATCACTGTATTTTATTTTTAAAGTTACTGTTTTCCCAGCAATTTTATGCTTTTTTAACCGGCGGTCTAGTTCGGCGGCGATGGTTTCCAAACGTTCTTGCATAAAAATCTCAGAAGTTAGATTTTCATCAAAGGTGTGTTCGGCAGCTACCGATTTTGTAATTCGATTGGGTTTTACTTCGCTGTTGTGAATGCCACGAACCACATAGAAATAATACGTTCCTGATTTCCCAAAATGCTTTTCTAAGAATTCAATAGGTTTGTTTTTTAAATCCAAACCCGTGAAAATTCCCAATTGGTACATTTTTTCGGCAGTCACTTTTCCAACTCCATAAAATTTCCGAATGGGCAACTGCTCCAAAAATGTAATGACCTCATCAGGTGAAACCGTTTTTTGGCCGTTGGGTTTGTTGACATCGCTGGCGACTTTAGCGATAAATTTATTTACCGATATCCCTGCTGATGCTGTAAGTCCTACTTCGTTAAGGATTCGCAATCGGATTTCTTCCGCAATAAGTGAGGCGCTAGGATTTCCTTTTTTGTTATGGGTTACATCAAGATAGGCTTCATCGAGAGAAAGCGGCTCGACCAAATCGGTGTAGTCATAAAATATTTTTCGGATTTTTTGAGAGATCTCTTTGTAACGATCAAATCGGGGTTTTACGAAGATTAAATCGGGACAATATTTTTTGGCTAATGCGCCACTTAGTGCACTACGAACACCAAATTTCCGCGCTTCATAACTGGCTGCTGAAACTACGCCGCGAATTTCATTTCCACCAACAGCTACTGGTTTCCCTCGCAAATCAGGAAAGTCCATTTGCTCGACAGAAGCATAAAAAGCGTCCATATCGACATGAATTATTTTTCGTATTGGAGGTGTTTCAGACATGGTACAAATTTAATAAAATTGGTTCGAGAACCTGTTTTTATGTGATGAAAAAGAAATTTGTTTTTAAAAAAGAATTGGTACATTTGAAAACAAATTAGCCCAGATTGCAGCGGCATCCCACACTTTTTAGTGTGGATAAAGCGGAAAGCTGGAATAGCTCCAAAAAGAAAAATATGATAGAAATAGAACGCAAATTTTTAGTGAAATCGGAGGAGTTTAAAAAGCGTGCATTTGCTAAAAATGAGATTGCTCAAGGCTACTTAAACTCGAATCCCGAGCGAACGGTAAGAGTGCGAATTAAAGGAGCCCAGGGCTATTTAACCATTAAAGGGAAAGGCAATGAATCGGGAATGAGTCGGTTTGAATGGGAAGTGGAAATCACAGTTGACGAAGCGAGACTCTTGCTAAACCTATGCGAAAGCGGCGTAATTTCTAAAATCCGATACGAAGTAAAATTCGGAAATCACATCTTTGAAGTCGATGAATTTTTTGGTGAAAACCAAGGGCTTGTTCTAGCTGAAATAGAATTGCAATCGGAGGACGAGGCGTTTGAAAAACCAAATTGGTTAGGGGAAGAGGTAACCAATAACGAAAAATATTACAACTCCTATTTAAGTAAAAACCCTTTTAAAAACTGGTAATTAATTTTCTATTATTTCCAATTTTACGGTCGTAGAACCGCTATTTTTATTGGAAGCAATTTCCATAAAAGCGCGTCTTGAAAGATCAATTTCACGACCTCTAGAAAAAGGTCCACGGTCAATTACCTCGACAATTACCCATTTTCCATTTTCTTCATTGGTGACTTTTAGTTTGGTTCCAAAAGGTAATTTTCTGTGGGCCGCAGTGTATTTATCATTGCTAAATCGGATACCACT
>CALPNL020000208.1 GCA_943324925.2 Chitinophaga pinensis
AAGCCAGTGTAACTGAAATATTGGAAACCTTAATGGCTTTAAAAAAAGTAAACCAGTGCAAAGCGATGATTAATCCCGCAAATAGAAATCCGATAAGGGTTTTTTTGGGAACTCGTAAGGAGGTTTTATTGATTCTGATGTAAATGAAGATAAAACCAACCGCCAATAGCATTCTGAACCAAACCAAAGGCAAGGCGTCGAGCGTTATCAGTTTTCCTAATACCGCTGTAAATCCCCAAACAAAAACTATAAAATGGAGATGTAAGTAGCTTTTTAAGTTATCGTTTGGCATTTCGAAGGAGGTAAATGGCGAGTATGCCAAATAAAACATTGGGTAACCAAACCGCAATAAAAGGATTTATGGTCGATTTTTCGGCTAAAGCGCCAAATATTTTATCAAAAAACACAAAGGCAAATGCAATTGCAATACCTATTGCTAAATTGATTCCCATTCCACCTCTGCGCTTCATTGAAGATACAGAAAGTGCAATAATGGTAAGTATAAATGCCGAAACAGGGAGGCTGTATTTTTTATAAAGCACCACCAAATAAACGCTAATATTGGCGTTTCCTCTTTTTATTTCTTTATCTATAAAATGATTTAATTCTAAAATGGAAAGTGTTTCTGCAACGTAAACCGTTGGAGTTAAATCTTCTAAATCAAAATTAAATACGGTGTCTTTTTGCTCGGCCATTTCAATTTTGTCAGAGAATTCCCCTACCGTTCTTTTGTTGTAATCAAAAAGAGTGTAGTTTTTTGTCAGCGGATTCCATTTTATTCTGCTGGCGGTGATTTTATATTTTAATTGGTCTTTATCAAATTTCTCCATTGAAAAATTGAAAGCCATATTGGAAACTTGGTTAAAGCTTCCTACATAAATATATTCGTCTTTGCTAATTTGTCGGAATACATCAGAATTCTCCCGCATAATTTCCTTGCCGCCGGTTCTTAAATAAGTATATCTAAAATTATTGAAGCCCTCACTGGCTTTAGGTAATAAAAATATTCCCATTAAAAAGGCCAAAACAGAAACAATTGTCGCTCCAATTAAATAAGGGCGCATGAATCTTGTAAATGATATTCCAGAGCTCAATATGGCAATTACCTCGGTGTTGTTGGCTAGTTTTGAGGTAAACCAAATTATAGAAAGGAATAAAAAAATTGGAAAGAGTAAATTGGAAAAGTAAATGGTAAAGTGAAAATAATACAACGCTATGGCTGAAAACGGAATTTTGTTTTCCAGCATCTTATCTATTTTTTCCGATACATCAATGATAATTCCAATAGGAATAAACATCATAAGCATCACAAAAAAGTTACTTAGATAGCGTTTTAATATGTATTTATCGATTATTTTCATTGCGCTTTACAATCTCTGACTCATGTTTTTAACCATCATTTCCTTCCAAACTTTGAAATCTCCCGCTAAGATATGTTTTCTAGCCTCACGAACCAACCACATGTAAAAACCAAGATTATGTATCGTAGCAATTTGCTTTCCTAGATATTCATTAGCAGCAAAAAGATGACGCAAATAGGCTTTCGAATATTCTCTATCTACAAAGGTGATTCCCATTTCATCCACAGGGGAAAAATCATCCTCCCACTTTTTATTTTTAATATTGATAGTACCATTTGCAGTGAATAACATTCCATTTCTTGCATTTCTGGTTGGCATCACGCAATCAAACATATCAATTCCAAGCGCTATATTTTCCAAAATATTTATTGGAGTTCCAACTCCCATTAAATACCTCGGTTTATCTTGTGGTAAAATTGCAGTAACAATTTCAGTCATGGCGTACATTTCTTCCGCAGGTTCCCCCACCGATAGTCCGCCAATAGCATTTCCCTGCGCACCAGCATTGGCAATGTATTCTGCCGATTGCATGCGCAAATCTTTATAAGTACTTCCCTGAACAATTGGGAAAAATGTTTGATCGTAACCATATTTTACGGGTACTTTTTCCAAGTGATTGATACAACGATCCAACCAACGATGCGTCATGTGCATCGAGCGTTGTGCATATCTATAATCGCAGGGGTAAGGGGTGCATTCATCGAAAGCCATAATGATATCAGCTCCAATGGTGCGTTGAATTTCCATTACATTTTCTGGCGTAAAAAAGTGATACGAGCCGTCTATATGCGATTTAAATTTTACTCCTTCTTCCTTAATTTTTCTATTTGCCGAAAGGGAATATACTTGATAGCCTCCAGAATCAGTCAAAATATTGCGATCCCAATTCATAAATTTGTGTAAACCTCCCGCTTTTTCAAGAATTTCTGTTTGCGGACGTAAATACAAATGGTAGGTATTTCCAAGAATAATATCAGGGTTTATCTCTTCTTTTAATTCTCGTTGGTGCACCCCTTTTACAGAAGCAACGGTTCCAACAGGCATAAAAATAGGCGTTTCAATCACCCCGTGGTCGGTAGTAATTGTTCCCGCACGAGCTTGAGATTGCGGATCAGTCTTTAATAAATCAAACTTCATAGTGGCTTTTTTCAGTCAGCAAATATAAGAGAATTGTATTTTACGAGTGGGGAAATACCAAATAAATTAACATGAATTTCATGTTTTAGAAGTTTTTGGGCGTGCCCTCGTTTAGATCAATCCAGGAGAAAACCAACTTCAGTTTAATCTCGGTCGTGCTGTTCACTTCAATCTCTTGCTCCACGGAGTTCCGCAATAGGATTTCCACTTCCATCACTCACGCAATTAAAGTTGAATTTCAGAATTTTACTGAAAGTTTACTTTATTTTAATATTAACTTTACCTTCAATTAATTGTAATATATTTGCAACGATTTCTTAATAATTCATTTCAATATGAAACAACACTTGCGCTTAAACGAATATAAAGTACTGTTTTACAGACTTTCACTCGCTTACGTTTTTTATTTTATTGCCAGAGTATTATTTTACATCTATAATTTCCAACTCCTTAAAGTAGATTCAGTGACTGAATTTCTTACGCTTTGTTATTACGGATTGGCATTTGACACGACGGCTATTTTATATGCCAATTTGCTTTTTATAGTATTCTCCGTTTTTCCAGTTTTTAAAAACACCAATCAAGGCTACCAGAAGTTTTTATTTTATTTGTATTTCTCCTTGAATTTGTTGGCTTATGCAACTAATTTTATTGATTTTATCTATTATAAATTTACTTTTGCAAGGACCACAATCGTAGTTTTAAATGTCTTAGAACACGAAACGAACAAAGCGGTTTTGTTTTCAAGTTTCCTGTTGCAATATTGGCATGTCTTTATATTGTTTTTATTGTTCTCCACAGTATGGATTTATTTATACAAAAAAGTCACTGTA
>CALPNL020000209.1 GCA_943324925.2 Chitinophaga pinensis
AAATGTTGTACAGAACTCACTACTTTTTCAGCAATTGAAGCTCCCATGATGTTTTTTAACAACGGAACTTTTACACTTCTACCGTGATAAGTTGCAATTGCCCATGGAAAAGCTACTTCTTGCGTTTGTTTTCCTTTGTCATTTAAGGTTACATTTATTGGAGTTAATCCTCTTTCTAGAAAGGCTTGAATAGTAGCATCTTTTTTGTCTTCTTCTTCTAATGGATTGACAAATTGGAATATAATATTCGAATTATAAGCTTTGAATTCTTCTAATATTTGCTGTGTTTCTGTTTGCAATTTCTTCATTTCACCCGGAAATTCTCCTTTCAAGAAAACATCAATAATCAAAGGTTCTTTGACGTCTTTAATAATATTTAATGTTGTCTGGGAAAGCGTATAACGGTGATCAGTGGTTAAGTCAAAACGATGAAAATAGAAGTTCCCCGCAATATTAATTAGGATTAATACAAGTGAAATAAATACTACCGATTTTAGATTTTTATTTTTCATCATTACAATTTTAAAGATTTTAATTTAAAAACAGTAAGTGACATAAAAAAGACAGTAACACTTGAAAAATACAATAAATCGCGAGTATCAATTACTCCACGGCTCATACTTTTAAAATGACTGTTCATTCCTAAATAGGAAATACTACTTTCCAAACTGGGTAAATAATTGGCAATTCCATCAAATCCGAAGTAGAAAGTAAAACACAATAAAACCGCTATTAAAAAAGCAATTATCTGATTGTTAGTTAACGACGAAGTGAATATTCCAATAGAACAATAGCCTGAAATTAAGAACAACAAACCGAAATAGGAACCAATAGTGCTTCCCATATCGATATTTCCTTCGGGCATTCCAAGTTTAGAAATTACATATACGTAAATGAACGTTGGAATTATAGCTATTACAATTAACAATAACGATCCTAAGAATTTTCCACCCACAATTTCCCAAATGCTTAATGGCTTGGTTAAAAGCAATTCTAAAGTTCCTTGTTTCATTTCGTCAGAGAAACTTTTCATGGTTACCGCAGGAATTAGAAATAGCAATATCCATGGTGATATGGTGAAAAACGGACTCAAATCAGCAAAACCAGAATCTAAAATATTGTATTCGCCATTGAATATCCATAGAAACAATCCGTTAAGAATTAAGAAAATAGCGATTACTAAGTAGCCAATCGGCGAACCGAAAAAGGATCTAATCTCTCTAAATAATATTGCTTTCATTAAATGTTAATTCGTTAATTCGTTAATTCGTTGATTTGTTAATTTGGTTATTTGAACCGACTACTGCAAACTGACCAATTTATCGACGCTCCACGCTTCGGGTTTATTATTAAATAGTTTTTTTGTATCGGTCCAAATTTCGAAAAAAAGTTCGGAATTTCTATAATTTTCTAGGTTTTGTTCGGTTTCCCAATAACTATAAGTAAAGAAAATGGTTTGATCGCTTTTGTCTTGATACAATTCCAATAAACGATTTCCTGGGAAATTTCGTATTTGATTTTTGACCAATTCAAAATTTTCAAGAAATGCCGGAATCTTATCTGGATGAAAACTCAATTTTACGATGCGAACCAACATAAATAAATTAGTTTTTAAATTGAATCAATACCACATCTCTATAACTCAAACCTAGTAAACTATTGGCCGAACCAATTTTTGACGGATTGCTTCTAAAAATAGCGATTTCAAGAAAGCCAGCCTCGTTAAAAATCGCCAGTTTTTCTCCCTCATAATTCTTAATAGCATAATTTTCATTGGTTGCCACAGCCGAATAATTGGGTAAAATTGTTTTAATATTTTTGGTTTTCATGACAATTTCATAGGGTCTTCCTTTGGCGACATCCAAAAATTGTTTTTTGGAAATATTGGTCACTACATTACCAAAATGATCAATGTAAATTACATTGCCTTTGATAGAATTGAAGTCATTGGCCACACTCGCCTGTAAACCAGTTACCGATTTTAATTGACCGATTTCTTTTCCAATTACATTCAACAAACCACCTTTAGACAAATGGCAGGCCACTTTGACAAACACATCCAAATCAGAAGCCTCATTGTGTAAACGATCGTGAATGGTTATAGCCACCATTTTTTGTGGCACTACTTTTTGCGTAAGTATACTCAAAATACCATTGTCAGCGCCAATAAAATACTGATCGTTCCATTGGATAGCAATGTGTTGGTTTTCTTTATTTCGTTCACTGTCTACGCCAATTATATGTACAGTTCCTTTAGGGAAACTGCTATAGGCAGCGCCAATAATATAACTCGCTTCAAGAATGTTAAATGGATCAATGTCGTGTGAAATATCAATGATGTTTACTTCAGGATATTCCGATATAATTTTACCCTTCAGAGCACCTACAAAGTGATCTTTCAAGCCGTAATCGGTAGTAAGGGTAATTATTGACATAATTTTGTTTATAACTATTGAGTTTGGGTAAGCCTAATTTTCATTAAATTTGAGAAATGCAAAGCTAACAATAGTAAATTCAAAAACGAAATAAAGAAAAATTTTTTCTATTTCGGAAATTTATTTGATTTAGTAACGCTTCACGATGAATACATATTCTAAAAACTCCCGCTTTTGAACGAAAGAATTATTGAATTAATTGACATTGCTCCCAAAGAATTTTGGGGAGATCAGGATGCTCATTTGGAAACGATTAAAAAATACTATCCAAAATTAAAAATTGTGGCTCGTGGTACAACGCTAAAAGCTTTTGGTGAAAAAGAAGTTTTAGATGAGTTTGAAAAACGTTTTCAACGTTTGATGTTGCATTTTACACGCTACAACAATATCGACGATAATGTCATTGAACGTGTTATTCTTGGCGATGGTCAAGACGAACGAAATATCAATGGACATGACAAAATATTAGTTCACGGTGTAGGCGGAAAATTGATCAAAGCGTTAACTCCAAACCAACAGCTATTAGTAGATACTTTAGGTAAAAACGATATGGTTTTTGCTGTGGGACCTGCTGGTACTGGAAAGACCTACACAGGTGTGGCTATGGCGGTTAAAGCATTAAAAGAAAAAGAAGTCAAACGCATTATATTGACTCGACCTGCAGTTGAAGCCGGTGAAAATCTCGGTTTTTTACCTGGTGACATGAAGGAGAAATTGGATCCTTACATGCAACCCTTATACGATGCGTTGCGCGATATGTTGCCCAATGAAAAAATTGAAGATTTTATTTTAAAAGGTATTATTCAGATTGCTCCCTTAGCATTCATGCGTGGACGAACCTTAGACAATGCTTTTGTGATTTTAGATGAGGC
>CALPNL020000210.1 GCA_943324925.2 Chitinophaga pinensis
CTTTTATAAGAACTTTGTTTCTTTTGTGGTAAAAAATAAGTAGCCACTCATTCACTGAATAAACGAATAAGGTTCTACGTTGTAAGTTATAGGTTGTAGGTTTCGATTAACGGTTAACGAAAAACGGATAGCGATTATTTATTGCCACTCATTAAACAGATTAAAAGGATTTCCAAATAACCGAATTAACGATTAACCGTTGACTGCTGAAAGCCAATAGCTAAAAGCTGAAAGCTTAAATAATAACAAAAAAAAACCACGCATTACGCGTGGTTTTTAAATTCATAAGTATGGCAATTACTTTAAATCAAAGCGATCTAAATTCATTACTTTACACCAGGTTTTAATGAAGTCATTTACAAATTTATTTTTGTTATCGTCCTGAGCATAAACTTCTGCGTATGCTCGTAAAATAGAATTCGAACCAAAAACCAAATCTACTCTTGTCGCAGTCCATTTAGTAGCTCCCGATTTTCTATCTACAATGTTATATAAATTGTCTCCTACTGGGTTCCAGCTGTATTTCATGTCGGTTAAATTCACAAAGAAATCGTTGCTTAATACGCCTTCATTGTTGGTGAAAACACCATGTTTTGTTCCGTCAAAATTGGTTCCTAGTACTCTCATTCCACCAATTAATACGGTCATTTCTGCAGCCGTAAGTCCTAGTAGTTGCGCTTTGTCTAACATCAATTCTTCTGGTTGAACAATGTATTTCGATTTCACATAGTTTCTAAAAGCATCACTTAAAGGCTCTAAAACCTCCATCGATTCTACGTCAGTCATTTCCTGTGAAGCATCACCACGACCAGCATTAAAAGGAACTTTAACGTTAAATCCTCCTTCGTGAGCCGCTTTTTCAATAGCTGCAGCACCTCCTAAAACAATTAAATCAGCAATACTAATTTTGTTGCCTAAACCAGCTTGAATTTCTGCTAATTTGTTAAGTACTTTTTCCAATCTTGCTGGCTCATTTCCATGCCAATTTTTTTGTGGTTCCAAACGAATTCTAGCTCCATTAGCACCCCCTCTAAAATCAGAACCTCGGAAAGTTCTAGCACTATCCCAAGCCGTATTGATTAATTCCGCTCTGGTTAATCCACTACCTAAAATAATCTTTTTAATTTCTTCAATTTCTCCATCTGTTAAAGTAGAATTGAAAGCTGGAATTGGATCTTGCCAGATTAAATCTTCTTGAGGCACATCAGTACCTAAATAACGATTTTTAGGACCTAAATCTCTGTGTGTTAATTTGAACCAGGCTCTTGCAAATACTTCAGAGAAATAAGCAGGATCTTTATGAAAACGTTCTGAAATTACTCTATATGCAGGATCCATTTTCATTGCCATATCGGCATCGGTCATAATAGGATTGTTCTTTTTCGAAGGATCGTAGGCATCAACCGTTTTGTCTTCTTCTTTAATATTGATAGGTTCCCACTGCCAAGCTCCAGCCGGACTTTTCTTTAACTCCCAGTCGTGGTTCAACAACATATCAAAATATTCATTGTCCCAACGCGTTGGGTTTGTAGTCCAAGCGCCTTCCAATCCACTGGTAATTGCATCCGCACCGTTTCCGTTGTTTTTTGGATTCTTCCAACCAAAACCTTGATTTTCAATTGGTCCCGCTTCTGGTTCTGGACCTAAAGCCCCTGCATCGCCATTTCCATGCGCTTTTCCTACCGTGTGTCCTCCAGCAGTTAAAGCTACTGTTTCTTCGTCGTTCATTGCCATTCTTTGGAAAGTAACACGAACATCATGCGCTGTTTTTAATGGATCTGGTTTTCCGTCTACTCCTTCTGGATTCACGTAAATTAATCCCATCATTACCGCAGCTAAAGGATTTTCTAAATCTCTTTCACCAGAATAACGAGTTCCCTCGCTTCCAGTTGCTGCTAACCATTCTTTTTCAGAACCCCAATAAATGTCTTTTTCAGGATGCCAAATATCTTCACGACCTCCAGCAAAACCATATACTTTTAATCCCATAGATTCATAAGCCATGTTTCCTGCTAAAATCATTAAATCGGCCCAAGAAAGTTGGTTACCATATTTCTTTTTTATAGGCCATAAGATTCTTCTTGCTTTATCTAAATTTCCGTTGTCAGGCCAGCTGTTTAATGGGGCAAAACGGATGTTTCCAGTTCCAGAACCACCACGTCCGTCAGCAATTCTATAGGTTCCAGCCGAGTGCCAAGCCAGACGAATCATTAATCCTCCATAGTGTCCCCAATCGGCAGGCCACCAATCTTGACTGTCGGTCATTAACGCTTTTAAATCATTTTTTACCGCCGTAAGATCTAATTTTTTAAACTCTTCAGCATAATTAAAATTTTCACCTAGCGGATTTGTTTTTGAGTCGTGCTGGTGTAAAATATCTAAGTTTAGAGATTTTGGCCACCAATCTTGTTTTGGTGGTGTAGCATTCATCGCCGTATTTTGATGAAATGGGCATTTTCCAATGTCGTTCGAATTTTCCATATTTATTAAATTAAGACTTATGTGTTTTTAAAATTTTACTTACAAATGTAAGTGATCACTTTATTTATAGTATAGTTATTTTATGGTTTTAATTTATTTTTTAATAGATATTATCTATGGTTTCTATTTTATTTCATTTATAAATATAAAGGTAAATTTATACTATATTTGTTTTTACTTTAAGATTTACAAAACGCTAAATACCCTATGAATTTCTCCAATTTATTTCGAAAAAAAACAGTTCAAGATATATTAAAGCAAGTCGCTAAAAACGAAGCCGACGGTCATAATTCATTAGGAAAACACCTTAAAACTAGAGATTTAGCCGCCTTTGGAATCGCAGCAATTATCGGAGCTGGAATATTTAGCACCATTGGAAAAGCCAGTTTCGATGGGGGTCCTGCAGTCATCTTTTTGTTTATATTCACTGCCATTGCTTGTAGTTTTGCAGCCTTTGCTTATGCTGAATTTGCCTCCATGGTTCCTGTTTCCGGGAGTGCTTATACCTATTCCTATGTGGCGTTTGGAGAATTAATAGCCTGGATAATTGGTTGGGCGTTAATCATGGAATATGCCATCGGAAATATCACCGTAGCCATTTCTTGGAGTGATTACTTTACCAGTTTGATGAATAATATTATTGTCAATCTAAACCACAAATACGATTGGCATTTGCAAGTTTTAGCCGATTGGGTTCAAATGGATTATTTAACGGCATCCAACGGATTTAAAGACGCTACCGCCTTAATGCAAAACGGAAAATCGTTCGAGAATTTAAGTGCGTCGCTACAAAATGC
>CALPNL020000211.1 GCA_943324925.2 Chitinophaga pinensis
AATCTCACTGTTGGAAATTGAGCATCGCAATTCCACCATGAAAAGTGCGAAACGGTTCCTATGTATTTTGTTCCTTGCTTAGTTGCAGCTCCTTCCTCTTTCCAATAACCTAGTGTTTCATCAAAATGCCAAAGTGGAATTGTTGTTGGTGAAGCCGATAATTGTGTCGTTGCAATTGGCATTTCTATTTGGGCCGTGGTTGAAAGTTGCAATTTTTGAGAAGCAGCTCCTCGCAACTCAATATTAATCATACCATACGATTCTAATACTCGCTCCTCCCCGCTTGCATTTTGGGCTAACAACATACCTGGCATTTTATCAGCCGTGGTAGCATCTGTAGGATCTAGGTGTTTCATAATCACACTTACCACACCAGAATAAGCTTGACCGGTTGTTGTTTTAAAGTTACCGTCAAAAGTCACTTTTGCACCATTAGGTAAAGAGATACTTCCTGCAGTTCCTGAATTTACTGTACCTACAACGGATCCTGATAATAATGTAATCTTAACATTGTTCATTCCATTGGTAGGAACTAACGAACGAGATCCATCTAAATAACCCGCTTTTTTTGCAGTTACATACGCAAAATTTTGAGAAACAGTGGCATTATTAATGATGAATACACCATTTACGTCTGTGGTTGCTGTTTTATTTGCAACAGTAATTGCAACATTGGCAACGGGATTATTACTTTCGTCAACAATCTGACCTGTGAAATTTTTTGAAACATCGCTTCCAAAATTTAAGGGAGTTCCGGCTGCGTTTCCATCAATTCCTGAATCACTACTACAATTGTTGAATAAAAAAGGAAATAACAAAACTAAAATTAAGAGTCTTTTTGAATTCATAATATCTTTGTTTTGAGGTTAATACTAAATCAAATGTAAAAAAAATTTAACTATTTAAATGCTGTTTCCGCTAAAAGTTTAGCTAAAATTAAATTTTCTTCTTTTGAGAGTTTTGGAAGTAACTTTTCTAGATAGTTACGGTTGTTTGAGTTTTTTAATATTAATCGTAATTTATCTTTACCAAATTTCGAAAACTGCCATTTATAACTAATCAACGAATTAACTAGATTGGGAAGTACATTTTGATCCTTATCATTAATGAAAAGCAAGTTTTCCATTGCATTTTGACGAATAGAAGTTTCAAATTCTGGATTGCAATAGTTCAATAATTCATCATAGTAGTTTACTTTGTCTGCCATTTGGTACTCTTTGGTTCCAAGTGCTAATGTTAGCCATAAAATCCTTAAGTTTTTATCATTGAAACCTATCCATTCTTTAGAATTGTCAAGAATTCGCTTCTGTTCTTCAGGAAATTGAGCCCAAAAAGTGCTTAATACAATCTCCTTGGTGATATAGGAATTGTCATTCAATAGCGATTCGAATTCCGATTTAAATTCTAGTGGAATTTTTGGAGTAGTATTCGCAATTGCTTGTCGCACCTTTATATCATTGGTTGCTAATGCTAATTTTAAAAGTAGTTGCTTTTCCTCATAAGACACTTTTTCACATTGGTAAATGATCTCCTCTTTAATTGGAAAATAAACATCAGAAACCATAATTTTTTCAAATATATCTCGCTTCTCGATGAAAGGAGTTACTTTCATTTTCTTACAATCTAATAATAATTGGATGGATTTATTCTTTGACAGCAATTGGATGGCATAATCATAATCAAATCCGGGGTTTTCTAGCCATTTCTTATTAAAAGTATCGCTATCAAATGGAGTTATTTTCTTGATCTCATTTAAAAAGTCTTCGGTAGATACATTTTTAAAAGAATAGTTGTTTATGTAGTTTTTAACCGCTTTTTGAAAAACCTTCGAACCTAATTCTTCACGCAATATAAATAAAACCCATGCACCTTTTTGATAATAAGTTAATGAACTTGCTTTATCACTTAATATTGGATTTGTATCTGTTTTAGAAGCCGATTTCAATTGCAATGCGGTGTCAAATAGTTTTTTATAGAAGTAATCATCCCCAAAAACTTCTCTTTCAGCTAATAAAGCATAATAAGTTGCAAAGCCTTCTTGTAACCAATGGTGTTTTCCTGATTGTGCTGTTATCAAATCGCCAAACCATTGATGCGCCAGCTCATGGGCATTTACATTTACATAATTCTTATCGTTAAAACCAACCGAATCAACTACAAAATCTCTTGAAAATAAAGTTGCCGATGTGTTTTCCATTCCAGCATATAAAAAATCTCGAACAGGCACTTGCTTGTATACTTCCCAAGGATATTTTACCCCAATTTCATTTTCTAAAAAATCAAAAATAGTTTTAGAATAGCGATAAGTAGGTTCTATTTTTGAATAATCTTCCTTTTCAATGTAATAAAACAAGGATTTTCCACTTTGTGACTTTTCTTGTTTAATTTCAAATTTGCCAATTGCCAACATTAAAAGATAACTGCTCATTGGCTTTTTCATTCGGTAATTCCAAATAAAATTATCTTGACTTATAGTTTTATTTTCTAGCCTACCATTGGATATAACCTGAAAACGATAATTAAATTTGATATCCAAGTTAAATATTAGTTTTTCATTGGGATCATCAAAACTTGGAAACCAATTGCTAGTGTATTTTCCTTGCCCCTGTGTCCAAATTTGAAGTTGCTCCCCTTTTCCAACAAAATACATCGCTTGTTTTGGCTGCACCCAATAATTGAAAGTCAATTGGTTAACTCCTAATTTATAACCTTCATAAAGTAAGATTTGCTTTCGATTGTTGCTGTATTTTACTTCTACATTGTTTATTTTCAAATTGGAAAAATCAATATTTTGAGCATCAATTTTTATCGTATCGATTGGATTGGAAAGTTTGAAAATATAGGTAACTTCTCCCGAAACAGATTTATCCAAAGCGTTGATTTCAATTTTACCCAATACCGAAGTAAAATCAACCGATTTAGTTTGCTGTGCAAATGAAAATACGGAAATGAATAGAATTAGATATCTCATAATTTATTATTCTTCATACATTTTTAAGAGTTGAGAAATAGTATTCCAATTTCTAATAGTTGCTGTGAGATTCAATTTTTTCTCAATATATTTTTGATCCAATCTAGTTTTCCCAGCACCAATATGGTATTTAATAAATATTCTTGTTGTATCGATTTGTACTTCATCGGGCTTGAACTGACTCATTTTTAAATCATTGATATTCTCCGATTTAAGTTCCTTGGAAACAAAGGCAACATATAACTTTTTGGTATCAACTTCTCGCTCTTTTAGAAATTTACAATTGGTAAAACA
>CALPNL020000212.1 GCA_943324925.2 Chitinophaga pinensis
AAATTATTGTCTGTATCAGGAGCTATTTCTTTATATGAAACTTCCTTAACTATTTCGGGTATATCTAATATTTCTACTTTATATTATGCAGATGCAGATCAGGACGGATTTGGCAACCCTTCGATATCATTATGTAGTTCAGCAACAGGGTATATATTGAACAATACCGATTGTGATGATACGAATGCAATAATTAATCCTAATGCTGTAGAATTGTATGGAAATAGCATAGACGATAATTGTAATGGAATTATAGATACAGATACTTCAATTTGTGGGAATTCAACAATATGGAATGGTATTTCTTGGAGCAATGGAACTCCATCCTATGAAAAAGCTGTAATATTTTTCAGTAGCTATACATCAACTTCAGATATTTATGCCTGCTCCATACTAGTTACTAATAGTTCTTCAGTCACTTTTAATAGTAACCTTTTTGTATATAACAATATTACAATTGATAACAATAGTTTTCTTTCAATAAATAATAACAATAACATACTTCAAATAAATCCTCTAGCAATTAATTCTGGAAGTATTACTTTAAAAAGAAATTCTTCTTCTTTATTAAGATTAGATCACACTTTATGGTCTTCTCCAGTAGCTAGCCAGAACTTATATAATTTTTCACCGGCTACATTAACGAATCGTTTCTATATATATGATACTGCCGCTAACGCTTATACCACTAGCGGTTTAGGCGCATCAACTACATTAGATGCTGGTAAAGGGTATGCAGTGAGAGCACCAAACGATCATTCATCAACTACTCCAACAACTTGGACAGGGATTTTTACTGGAGTTCCAAATAATGGGACTATTCCATATACTTTAGATACTGCTTCTAGTGGATATAATTTAGTAGGAAATCCTTATCCATCTCCAATAAATGCGAGTTCATTTTTAACTGAAAATTCAGCTAAAATTGACGGAACTTTGTATTTCTATGCTCACAGTTTAACTATGAATGCTGACGGATCTTTCCCTTCTGGAACTAACTATAGCTCTTGGAATACTACTGCTGGAGTTGCTGCTACCACTGCTGCTTCTGGTGATTTTCATCCAATTCCTGTAACACTAAATGGAGTTATTCAAGTGGGGCAAGGTTTCTTTGTAAAAGCTACAGCCGCTGGAAACATTAACTTTACCAATACAATACGTGTTAACAATAATATCAATCAGTTCTTGAGAACCAATGAAATTGAAAGACACCGCTTGTGGTTGAATTTGACTACTGAAAACAATATCGACATCAATCAAATTGCAGTTGCATATGTTGAAGGAGCTACTCAAGGGGTAGATACTAATTTTGACGGTCTTTCTTTTGGAAACACAGGAAGTTCACTATCATCAAAAATCAATACTGACGATTATGTTATTCAAGGTCGAAGTTTGCCATTTGAATCTAATGATGTTGTTCCTTTAGGATTTAAAGCAGCAACCTCTGGAAACTATAAAATAAAATTAACTAATAAAGATGGATTGTTTTTAGTAAATCAAGACGTATTTGTTCGTGATAAC
This sequence comes from Chitinophaga pinensis, assembly GCA_943324925.2. Lineage (GTDB taxonomy): Bacteria > Bacteroidota > Bacteroidia > Flavobacteriales > Flavobacteriaceae > Flavobacterium. The sequence goes on from CALPNL020000212.1 coordinate 1,522, forward strand.
TTGATGGAAATAGAGCATAATATTACAATTGCACCTTATTTATTCACTGCTCAAGCGGGAACATTTGACAATCGTTTCCAATTGGTTTACACCCAAAGATTAGCAACTCCAAGCGAAACGTTTACAACAAATTCTGTATTGGTAACTAAAAATTCTGATGGATTCCATGTTACTTCCAATGGAAATGTAATGAAAGAAATTTATGTTTATGACATTTTAGACCGTTTACTATTCAAACAATTAAGTATTAATGGAACTGCTACTGATTTAAAAATGTTTTCACAATCCAATCAGATGCTTTTTTTAATAATTACTTCACAAGAAAATACAACAATAACTGTAAAAGCAATCTACTAATTTTAAAGTATTTAAAACTAAAGATCATGAAAAAAATCACTCAAATAATGTTAACAATAGCTGCTTTTCTTTTAACTCATACTATAGCTTTTTCTCAAGAGCCAACGGACTTTGGATCGTCCTCAACACTTACGGATACCAACGCTACTGACGTAGCTTCTATCGATAATTATATTTGGGTATTAATTTTAGTTGGTTTTGGTTTGGTATTCTCAAAATATAAAACACGTTATAAGTCTTAATAACATGAATTAAACGTTTTTTTAATGATTTACCAATAAATCATTAAATCTATTTAAATAATATACGATTCGATAGAAGTTCAATGGATAGTGAAATAAATTTTTCGATTTTTAATTTTGATGTCTGTTGGGATAGTTATAAAATATAAGCCATATAAAACATAAAAAAAACAATTGGTTGGTTCCGCTTTAAAATAATAAAGCAGCAATTGACTGTAAGTTGAGGGACCTATTTAACAACTGTGAATTAACCAATTGTTTTATAAAAATACAATTCATATAAATTTATTTAAACTGTTGAATATATTTAGTATATTTTTAAAATGAAATTTTTAAAAATTCGTTATTTGAAAATGTATAATTCTATAAATAATCATAAGTCTTTTCAAGTCATATTTTCAATAACCTTTTATCTCTCAATGGTCCTACTGAACTTAAAATCACACACTTCACTTTAAGCTTAATTATTACCTATTTTTTAAGTTATTAATTACAATATATTTTGTAAGTTTGAAATCTTAATAATTTAAAACCCATACCATGTTTAAAAAATTGTTGCTTTTTTTCTTTTTATTATGTTTGCAAAACACTTGGAGTCAAGTTAATCCATTACCTGTAAGTGGTTCATATTCTTACATTACTATGACTCCTAGCACACTAGATGATACGTCAAATAGAATTGAAGGTTCTCAATATATAGATCAAACGTTTTATTCTTCTACTTTTACTTGTATTTCTGAGGCTACTCCGCCAATTCGTTATAATACTTATAAAGAAGAAATGGAATTTATGGTTGAAGATAAATTGTATTATTTAAATAAAAACGAAAATTGTGAATTAACTATTAATAATACTACTTACAAGTATTTTATAAATTACGATAATAAGGATAACAATGGTTATTTAGTAATTTTAACTAAATCAAAGGATTCTAAATATATTCTCTACAAAAAAGAGAAAGTTAAATTTGTACCTGCTTATACTCCTGGTTCGTCTTATGCAGAGGAAAAACCACCCAAATACGTTGTTGATAAAAGCAAATATTTTATAAAAATTCAAGACACCTTAACTGCATTTCCTGAAAAGAAATCAGAACTAATTAAACTTTTTCCTAACAATAAAGAAGCTATTGAATT
>CALPNL020000213.1 GCA_943324925.2 Chitinophaga pinensis
CTTAATAATTGCATGATCAAAGTTGGATATAATCCTATGATTAAGTTTATCACTATTGCTACTACCGCCACTGCATAAAATGCAAATGGTGTTGACTGTTTTTCTTCTGCAGCGTCTTTGGTGTACATTGCCAAAATTAATTTGAAATAATAGCCAATACTGATAATCGAGTTAATTACAGCTGCAATAACCACAATTAAATAACCTGACTGAATGGTTTGGGTAAACAACATTAGCTTAGCGAAAAATCCTGCAAAAACAGGAATTCCTGCCATTGATAATAAAGAAGCAGTAAGAACTGCCGCCAATATTGGGTTGGTTTTTCCTAATCCATTAAAGTGAGAAATTTCTTCGTTTCCTTTGTCTTTACAAACGTATAATAAAACTGTGAAGGCAGCAATTCCGGCAAGTGAATAAGCGGAAGCATAATACAATAAACTTCCCGCAGCTGTTGTAGCACTTAACAAAACCATTAGCATAAATCCTGCATGAGAAATACCTGAAAAAGCCAACATACGTTTTACATTTGTTTGCTTTAATGCCATGATATTTCCTACAGTCATTGAAGCAATTGAAATTACTACAATAACTATTTGAAATCCGTAAGTAATTTCCACGTTCATTGCAGTCAGTAATTTATATAAAGCCGCCATTGCAACTACTTTTGCTAATGTGCTCATTGTTGCTGTTGTTAGTGCTGGTGCTCCTTGATAAACGTCTGGTGCCCAAAAGTGAAAAGGCACTGCCGCAATTTTGAACAACATTCCAATGGTTAATAATACAATTCCTATGAAAAACCAAGAGGGTAATTCGGCAGATTGTGAAAGTTCGCTTATTTCTGCAATATCAAAAGTTCCCATTGCGCCATAAATTAAGCAAATTCCAAATAGTAATATTCCTGAAGCAAAAGAACCCATTAGGAAGTATTTTAATCCTGCTTCGTTACTTTTAATATTCATTCGGTCTGAAGCCGCTAAAACATAAAGTGAAATGGATAGAATTTCAATTCCTAGGAAAAACATTGATAAATTCCCAAAGGATACCATCGCAACTGCTCCCGACAATAAGAATATTTTTATAGCAATATAATCGGAAATTTTAGTTTGGTGTTTTTCGTAAAAATTATTACTCAGTGCTACCAAGAAAATAGTTAATAAAATGAATAAACTCGAGAAGGCAACAGAGAATTTGTTGACCACAATCATATTATTATGGTAGGTTGCTGGCGAATTTAATTCGGAAAGTGTTAGGCCCAATATTCCCATTAATCCAAGAATTGTTACTGGAATAATTGCTTTTCTGAAATTCATGATTTCAAATAAAAGACATAAAACACCTAATCCTATTATTGCTATTAATGTATTCATTTTTTAAATTTTAGATATAAACTGAAAGCGTACTTTAGTTTTAAATCGTTATATTATTAATTTAATTCTTAACCAAATCTATTGATGCTAACCAATATCGATTCTAATGATGGAGTAATTAGGTCTATTATAGGTTTTGGATACAATCCAAAAAAGAATAAAACCGCCACAATTATCGATAATGAAATTCCTTCATTCCAAGTAATATCAGAAAATACTTTAGTATTTGTTTCTCCCAACATTGCTGTTTGAAACATCTTCAACATATAATAAGCTCCTAAAATAATTGTTGTACCACCCAAAACTGTGAACCAAAGATTAATTTGAGATATACTATATAGAACTGTAAATTCACCAATAAAGTTAAATGTTGGAGGCAACGCTACCGAAGCCAAAACTAAAATCATGAATAAAGAAGTAAATTTTGGCGCATGGGTGCGAATACCACCTAGTTCAGCAATTGTATTGGTTTGGTACCTACGATTGATGATTTCAGCAGCAAGAAATAATCCTACAATTACAAATCCGTGTGCAATCATTTGTAAAACTGAACCAACTAAACCATCAATATTCAATGTATAAGCACCGGCTGTAATTAATCCAACGTGAGCTAATGAAGAATATGCTAATAGTCGTTTTAGATCTTTTTGGCGCAAAGCCACGATAGATCCATAAATAGTTCCAGCAATTCCAATCGCAACTAAAATATAAATGTAAATTTTAGCCGTTTGTGGCGCAATTTGCAATTGCCAACGAAGGACACTGTACAATCCCATTTTCAACATAATCCCAGATAGCAACATGGTTCCAACTGTTGGTGATTTTTGATACACATTGGCTTGCCAAGAATGAAATGGAATCAATGGAATTTTGATTGCATAAGCTAAAAAGAAGGCTAGGAAAATCCAAAATTGTTCATTTATTGTCAAATTCAATTTTGCAAAATCTGCCAAAAGGAAATTGTTTGTTTTGGTATATAAGTAAGCGAAAGCGGCCAACATAAATAGGGAACCAGCAATGGTATAAATGAAAAATTTAACAACCGCTTTTTTGCGTTCTTCGGCATCACCGTTACCCCAAATTAGTGCAATAAAATAAATTGGAATTAAGGATAATTCCCAAAACATATAATATAAAATTCCGTCACCCGCTAAGAATGTTCCGCACATTGCAAAAGCCATGAATAAAATTAATGCATAAATAGTTTTGCAGTTATTGAAGTTGTTTGCAAATGAGGAATAGATAATTATTGGCGTTAAAGCTAATGTTAATAGTACCATTGCCATTGCCAAACCGTCTGCCTCAAGTATCATGGAAACATTAGGGTTTACAATCCAAGGAGTAATATAACTGATATCGAAACCAATGTTAAATTGGTTCAATAACATTAATGCATATCCGAAAACAGCTAAACTAAAAAATAAGGCAACTTTTGAGGCTAATTTATTACCTGTAAAAAAGGTAGCTAGTGCGCCAACTAATAGTAAAATTAAAAGTATCGATACATTCATAGTATAATTATTGAGCTATAAATAAACAGGTTAATATCACGCAAACTCCCAAAACGAAAGCAAAAAGGTACAATCCAATACTTCCGCTTTGAACTTTTCTTCCTTGGGTTCCAATTGCCTCTGTTGCTTTTCCAAAACCGAAAACGAATTTCGATAATCCGGTTTCAACTGTGTCTCTAAAGAAACGAGAAGCGGCATTTAATGGGTTTACAATTAGCATTGTATAGGCTTCGTCTACATAATATTTATTGTAAATTATTTTTGAAATTCCAGTGATATTCTCATCTTCAGCTGGCAATTCACTTTTCTTAATGTATTTAATATAAGCAACTGTAATTCCAACAATAGCTCCAACTAA
>CALPNL020000214.1 GCA_943324925.2 Chitinophaga pinensis
GATTGAGGCAGGAGTGAATGTTTTTAGAGTTAATTTTTCCCACGCCGATTATACTGATGTTAAAGCAAAAATAGATTTAATTAGAAGTATCAACGAAGAATTTGGTTATACCGCAGCAATTTTAGGAGATTTACAAGGACCTAAACTACGTGTTGGTGTGATGAATGAAGAAGTAATTGTGAATCCTGGTGATATCATTACTTTTCAAACTGCCGAAGATGTTCCTGGAACTAAGGAGCGCGTTTACATGAACTACAAAGAGTTTCCAAACGATGTGAATCCAGGAGAAAACATCTTGCTTGACGATGGAAAATTGATGTTTGAAGTGGTGGCTACCAATAAATCTACCGAAGTCGTTGCTAAAGTAATTCAAGGTGGTCCATTGAAATCTAAAAAAGGAGTAAATCTTCCAAATACGAAAGTTTCATTACCTGCATTAACTGAAAAAGATGTTCGCGATGCTATTTTTGCAATCGAGCAAAAAGTAGATTGGATTGCGCTTTCATTCGTTAGAACTTCTGAAGATTTAGTAGAATTACAAGAATTAATTGCAAAACATTCAGAGCACAAAATTCCAATTATAGCTAAAATTGAAAAACCAGAAGGAGTTGCTAATATCGATTCAATAATCGCGCACTGTGATGGTTTAATGGTGGCTCGTGGAGATCTAGGGGTTGAAGTTCCCGCACACGAAGTTCCTTTGATTCAGAAAAAATTAGTTAACAAAGCTAAAACAGCTAGAATTCCTGTAATTATCGCTACGCAAATGATGGAAACGATGATCACAAGCCTAACTCCAACAAGAGCTGAGGTGAATGACGTTGCGAATTCGGTGATGGACGGTGCCGATGCCGTAATGCTTTCTGGAGAAACTTCTGTAGGAAATTATCCGGTGCAAGTGATTCAACAAATGACACAAATTATTGAAGCTGTTGAAGATTCTCCGCTGATTCAAGTTCCTCAAAATACCCCGCAAATTAAAACAAACCGTTTTATTACAAAAACTATTTGTCAGCACGCGGCTAATATGGCTAATGCTATTAAAGCCAAAGCGATTTGTACTTTAACGAATAGTGGCTATACGGCTTTTCAAATTTCGGCATGGAGACCACAAGCAGATATTTTAGTATTTACTTCGAACAAAGTGATCTTAACGCAATTGAATTTAATTTGGGGAGTAAAAACTTTTTACTACGATAAATTTGTAAGTACAGACGATACCATTGACGATATCAACAAAATTGCTGCCGAAAAAGGATTGGTTACTAAAGGCGATATGCTAATTAATTTGGCTGCTATGCCAATTGCAAATAAAGGAATGGTTAATACCTTGAGAGTTACAGAAATTGAGTAAACCTTAATTTATTTTATAAAAAAAGGGCTGGATAATTTCCAGCCCTTTTTTGTTCCTTCTATTTGCGTGAAGGATGGCAGCGGAAATCCGATGTGTAACAAAGTGAAACAGCGATTTTAGTGAACAGCCTGACCGAGATTATCGAAAGGTTTTGAACTTTGCATAGACCAACTAAACGAGGGCACGTCCAAATAAAAAATCTAAAATTCTTCCACCAATGTAGTGTCAACTTGAATCGTGTCTTTGACTTCAAACTTTAAAAAGGAACGCGCATTTCCGGTAATTGCCATTGGAATATGCTGACCAATAGTATCGTCGGGCATAATTAATCCGCGGCGTAGCATTAAATTACTGATGAAGGTTTGCTTTTTGTTTTCAATGGCTTTCAGGAATCCATCGGGGTTAAATTCGTACATGAATTTTTTTGGTTTTGGAACAATCGAAGCCAGAAACAAACATTCTTTTAAGGATAAATCAGCAGGTTTTTTACTGAAATAAAAATTAGCTGCTTCTCCAATTCCATATACGTTTGGACCCCATTCTATCACGTTAAAATAGACTTCAAGCATTCGCTGTTTGCTAGAAATGTGGTTATTTTCTAATATGTAAACCAATAAAATTTCTTCTAATTTTCTGGACAATGTTTTTTCACGAGTTAGAAATACATTTTTCACCAACTGCATACTAATGGTACTTGCACCTCGGGAGAATTTTTTGGTTTTTAGATTCTTAATAATCGATTGCTTAAAGGCGTCGTTAATGAAACCTCGGTGCGAGAAAAACGAAGGGTCTTCGCAGGTTAAAACTGCCTTTTGTAAATAGGGTGAAATTTGATCTATCGGGGTGAAATTTGGATTGGAAGGACCCACAATGATTGGTCGCTGTGGCACTCCATTTTCCATCGCTCGATAAGTGAATTCTGAATTTAATTTGGATAAATTGGCTTCTCCGTATTTTAAAATTCGAAGGTTTTCCTTTGTCAATTTACTTTCAAAAACCAATTGTTTTGGTTTGTGTTTTACAAATTTATAGTCCAATTTATATTCAAAATTTCCTTGTGTTTCCATACCCTCAAAATGAGAAAACAACCCTTTAGGCAAAGACGTAATAAACTGTTGTGCCTTCATTTTCGGAATGGCCACTCGGAGTTTGTAAATGGTATCTTCCTCAGTATTGTACTCCGCAAAAGGATGTATTTTTACTTCGTTCATTTGAATGGTAGAACTACTATCGATGGCCATAAAATGTTCGCCAAATAGAAACCGATAATCAAAAAGGGCCTTCTTTACCACCACTTCTTTGGAAGCAATTTTTGGGTGACTCAAGGTTAAATTGGCAATTGAGGAGAATCCGTCAATGTGCAATTCGCCACTTTCCATTTCTATTTTTGCAATATTCAAATGAATGCTATCAAAACTGGAAAGTAAACCAAAACGTTCGTTTAAATAGGGAACAATAATTTTAGAATGGTCGCTATTAAAAAACTTTAAATCGGCAGTTTTATCTCTAGGATTCGCCGTCCCTTTGATATTCCATTTTTGAGTGAAAGAATTGGTTTTTACGTCAATTGTTGTGGAAAGAACCTCCTCTTTTAATTGCAACTGGTTCATGGTTAAAACTACTTTTCTTCCCCTATCGTCCATTCGAAAAGACAGGTTTTCAAGCTGCATTTCTGTTGGAATTAAATTCAATACTCTAGAAAGTAATCGATAGGCAGATTTTGCATAATTGTTATTTTCGGAAGGAGAATTATCTTCTTTATTGCGCTTTAGAAAAGCATCAAAATTGCGCCCGTTTTTGTTTTTTACCAATTGGATAAAACCATTTTTCATTTCTAATTTTTCCAATTGGATGGTTCCAAATAATAACTTGAACA
>CALPNL020000215.1 GCA_943324925.2 Chitinophaga pinensis
ATGATTTCTTCGTACTCAGCACGTAATTTATCTTGCTCTAATCCTGTTAATTGACGCAAACGCATTTCAACAATAGCACGGGCTTGAATGTCAGATAATTTGAATCTCTCTATTAATTTTTCTTTAGCTTCATCAGTATTTTTTGACGCTTTGATTAAAGCAATCACTTCGTCAATATTATCAGATGCAATGATTAACCCCTCTAAAATATGAGCTCTCTCTTCCGCTTTACGCAATTCGAATTGCGTTCTACGAATTACCACATCGTGACGGTGTTCTACGAAATGATGAATCATATCTTTTAGATTCAAGGTTTCTGGACGACCATTCACTAAGGCGATATTGTTGACACTGAATGAAGATTGTAATTGAGTATACTTATATAAGGTATTCAAAACTACATTTGGTGTAGCATCACGTTTCAAGATATAAACGATACGCATACCATTTCTATCCGATTCATCACGAATATTAGCAATACCATCTATTTTCTTATCGTTAACTAAATCGGCTGTTTTTTTAATCATTTCAGCCTTATTCACTTGGTATGGAATTTCAGTAATAATGATTGATTCTCTTCCGTCAACTTCTTCAAAGTTAACCTTAGCTCTCATTACAATTCTACCTCTACCAGTTTTGAATGCTTCACGAACTCCTTCATAACCATAAATAATACCTCCTGTTGGAAAATCAGGAGCTTTAATATGATTCATCAATTCGTCAATTTCAATGTCTTCATTATCTAAATAAGCCAAAGTACCATTGATCACTTCCGTTAAATTATGCGGAGGCATATTGGTAGCCATACCAACAGCAATACCAGTAGCTCCATTTATTAATAAAGTAGGTACTTTGGTTGGCATTACTTTAGGCTCGTATAAAGTGTCGTCAAAATTCAATTGAAAATCAACAGTTTCTTTTTCTATATCTGCCATGATTTCTTCCGAAATCTTACGCATTCTAGCCTCAGTATAACGCATTGCAGCAGGGCTATCACCATCAACAGAACCAAAGTTACCTTGACCGTCAATTAATAAATAACGCATGCTCCATTCTTGAGCCATACGAACCATTGCATCATATACAGAAGTATCTCCGTGTGGATGATACTTTCCTAAAACTTCTCCAACAATTCTTGCGGATTTTTTATGGGCTTTATTTGAAAAAACTCCTAAATCATACATTCCATAAAGTACTCTTCGATGTACTGGTTTCAAACCGTCTCTAACATCTGGAAGTGCTCGCGATACAATTACCGACATCGAATAATCGATGTAGGCTGATTTCATTTCTTCTTCAATGTTAATAGGGATTAACTTTTCTCCGTCAGACATATTATATAGTTAAATTAAAATTATTTTGTATTAAAAAATCTTGCTAATATAGTCCTTTTAAACTATTTTATTTACTTTTTACAGCAATAATTTGGACGATTTATTAACAAATTTTACCCTTCATTTGGTTAATAAATTAATTAAGCAATATTCTTTTAAAATTAGATATTTTTTTGTCTATTAGCTTACTACTTTCATAGTAGGTATGGTTTTTGATTTTATGAATAAAATTTAATAAATTTACAAGTAAGTAATACAATATATATGGATGATAATTTTTCACCAAGAGTTAAAGATGTTATAACCTATAGTAAAGAAGAAGCGTTTCGATTAGGCCACGACTTTATTGGTACTGAGCACCTTATGTTAGGGATTTTGAGAGATGGTAATGGGACAGCAATTGATATTTTAAATAACTTATCCGTTGATTTGGATTTTTTACGTAGAAAAGTTGAGATTTTAAGCCCTGCCAACCCGAATGCCGAAATTGGTTTAGATAAGAAGAATTTACACCTAACTCGTCAAGCAGAACGAGCTTTAAAGACTACATTCCTTGAAGCTAAAGTATTTCAGAGCACTACAATTAGTACCGCTCACTTACTTTTATGTATTTTAAGAAACGAAAATGACCCAACAACAAAACTACTCAACAAATTAAAAATCGACTACGATACCGCCAAAGAACAATATTTAAATATGACACCAAACAACCCAGAAGACGAATTTTTAGAGAATTTACCAAGAGCTGAATCTTATAATGATGATTCAGGACAAGATGACAGCCTAAAAGGTGACAATTTTAATAATCCTGCAAATAAATCAAATAAAAAGTCTAAAACGCCTGTTTTAGATAATTTTGGTCGCGATTTAACCGAACTTGCCGAAGAAGGTAAATTAGATCCTGTAGTAGGTCGTGAAAAGGAAATAGAAAGAGTTTCTCAAATATTAAGTCGTCGTAAAAAGAACAATCCATTATTAATTGGTGAGCCAGGTGTTGGAAAATCAGCTATTGCGGAAGGTTTAGCATTGCGAATTATTCAAAAGAAAGTTTCTCGAATATTGTTTAATAAACGAGTGGTAACTCTTGATTTAGCTAGCCTGGTTGCAGGAACAAAATACCGCGGACAATTCGAAGAGCGAATGAAAGCAGTAATGAATGAATTGGAAAAAAATAACGATATCATACTTTTTATCGATGAAATTCACACTATAGTTGGTGCCGGAGGAGCAACTGGTTCATTGGATGCATCCAATATGTTTAAACCTGCATTAGCTCGAGGTGAAATACAGTGTATCGGTGCCACAACATTAGACGAATACAGACAATATATAGAAAAAGATGGGGCGTTAGAAAGACGTTTCCAAAAAATAATCGTTGAACCTACTTCTGTTGATGAAACGATTATAATATTAAATAACATCAAAAATAAATACGAAGACCATCATAATGTAACTTATACTCCTGAAGCTATTGAGGCATGTGTAAAGTTAACCAATAGATACATGTCGGAACGTTTTCTTCCAGACAAAGCAATTGACGCCTTAGATGAAGCAGGTTCAAGAGTCCATATTACCAATATTGAAGTTCCAAAACAGATATTGGATTTTGAACGTCAACTAGAAGAAGTTCGTGAACTTAAAAACTCTGTGGTAAAAAGACAGAAATATGAAGAAGCCGCTAAACTTCGTGACGATGAAAAACGTATTGAAAAAGATTTGGCAGTAGCTCAAGAACAATGGGAAGAAGATGCTAAAAACAATCGTATTTTAGTAACTGAAGACAACGTTGCCGATGTGGTTTCTATGATGACCGGAATACCTGTAAATCGTATTGCACAGACTGAAAGCAATAAATTAGCCAAACTTCCCGAACTTATTCAAGATAA
>CALPNL020000216.1 GCA_943324925.2 Chitinophaga pinensis
AAGGTCAAGAATTAACAAAATCTTTATTAGCGTTGTAACGAAAGTTTAAATCAAAATGGTAACTTTGCGTTTTGATGAAAAATATGCTAGACAAAGAGAATACAATTGAAGTTTTAGGAGCGCGAGTTCACAATCTGAAAAATATTGACGTTTCCATTCCAAGAGAAAAATTAGTTGTTATCACTGGGCTTTCCGGCTCTGGAAAATCCTCACTAGCATTTGATACCATTTATGCCGAAGGACAACGAAGATATGTGGAAACTTTTTCGGCCTATGCACGTCAATTTCTTGGCGGTTTAGAACGACCTGATGTAGATAAAATCGATGGACTTTCCCCTGTAATTGCCATTGAACAAAAAACCACTAGCAAGAGTCCCCGCTCCACTGTGGGCACCATCACTGAAATTTATGATTTTCTTCGATTACTATATGCTCGTGGTGGCGATGCTTACAGCTATAATACAGGAGAAAAAATGGTTTCCTACAATGATGAGCAGATTAAAGATTTGATCATTAAAGATTTTAATGGAAAGCGAATAAATATTCTAGCACCGATAATTAAAGCTCGAAAAGGACATTATGGTGAGTTATTCCAACAAATTGCCAAACAAGGATTTCTGAAAGTTCGTGTCAACGGAGAAATAAAAGACATCACTGTGGGAATGAAATTGGATCGCTACAAAACTCACGATATAGAGATCGTAATTGACCGAGTGCTAATAGATTCAACAGAAGACAACGAAAAGAGAGTGTTAGAAAGTATCAAAACGGCAATGCATCATGGTGAAAATGTGATCATGGTATTGGATCAAGATTCTGATATCGTTCGTTATTTTAGTCGGAATCTAATGTGTCCTACAACCGGTATTTCCTATCAAAATCCAGAGCCAAATTTGTTTTCCTTCAATTCCCCAAAAGGAGCTTGTGATCACTGTAATGGCTTAGGAACTGTTAATGAAATCAACGTAAAAAAGATAATTCCAAATCCTAAACTATCCATAAAAAGTGGCGGTTTTGCGCCATTAGGCGAATACAAATCGACTTGGATTTTCAAGCAATTGGAGATTATCGGTGAGAAATATAATTTCAAAATTACCGATCCAATTGAGAAAATTTCTGAGGAAGCCATGGAGATCATTTTAAATGGTGGTAAAGATAAATTCTCGGTAGAGTCAAAAACATTGGGTATTACCAAAGAATATAAAATAGATTTTGAGGGGATTTCTCACTTTATTAAAAACCAACACGATGAAAGTGGTTCGGCAACAATTAAGCGTTGGGCCTCGGGATTTATGGACGAAGTGAAATGTCCCGTTTGTGATGGATCAAGATTAAAAAAGGAATCTTTATTTTTCAAAATAAACGAAAAAAATATTGTTGAATTGAGTGATTTAGATATTTCCGATTTAACGAATTGGTTTAATGATTTGGACAAACATTTGTCTGACAAACAAAAACTTATAGCTTCTGAGGTAATCAAAGAGATTAAAGATCGTTTGAACTTTTTAATGAATGTAGGATTGGATTATTTGGCTATAAGCCGAAGTTCAAAATCACTTTCTGGTGGGGAAGCGCAACGCATCCGATTGGCAACGCAAATTGGTTCGCAACTAGTAGGTGTTTTATATATTTTAGATGAACCAAGTATAGGTTTACACCAAAGAGACAACGATAAATTGATTCATTCCTTAGAACAATTACGAGACATTGGGAATTCTGTTATTGTGGTTGAACACGATAAAGATATGATTGAGCGTGCCGATTATGTAATTGATATCGGTCCAAAAGCAGGTAAATTTGGTGGTCAAATTATTAGTAAAGGAACACCTGCAGAAATCTTGAAAGAGCATACAATTACTGCGATGTATCTGAATGGTGAAATGAAAATTGAGGTACCAAAAAAGAGGCGTTCAGGAAATGGAAAAACTCTAAAATTAAGTGGTGCGTCTGGAAATAACTTGAAGAATGTTTCCATAGAAATCCCTTTAGGAAAGCTCACCTGCGTTACGGGGGTTTCAGGAAGTGGAAAATCGACATTGATTAATGAGACGCTTTATCCAATATTAAATGCGTATTATTTTAATGGGGTGAAAAAGCCAAAACCTTATAAGAAAATTGAAGGTTTAGAACATATTGATAAAGTAATTGACATCGATCAAAGTCCAATTGGAAGAACGCCAAGATCAAATCCGGCGACTTACACGGAGGTTTTTACAGAAATCAGAAATCTCTTCACAATGACTTCTGAAAGCATGATTCGAGGTTATAAAGCGGGAAGATTTAGTTTTAATGTCGCTGGTGGAAGATGTGAAACTTGTGAAGGTTCAGGAGTTAGAACAATAGAAATGAATTTTTTACCGGATGTTTATGTAGAATGTGAAACATGCCAAGGAAAGAGATTTAACAGAGAAACGCTAGAGATTCGATATAAAGGAAAATCAATATCGGATGTTTTGAATATGACTGTTGATGAAGCAGTTCCATTTTTTGAAATGATACCGAAAATTCATCGGAAAATTAAAACCATTCAAGATGTTGGATTGGGTTATATTACTCTAGGCCAGCAAAGTACTACCCTTTCAGGTGGTGAAGCACAGCGAATTAAACTGGCTGGGGAACTGTCTAAAAAAGACACCGGAAATACCTTTTATATTCTTGATGAACCAACCACAGGACTTCATTTTGAAGACATTCGAGTACTAATGGAAGTCATCAATAAATTAGTTGATAAAGGAAATACCATATTAATTATTGAACACAATATGGACGTAATTAAACTAGCTGATTACATTATTGATATTGGTCCCGAAGGTGGAAAAGGTGGCGGAGAAGTCGTTGCCAAAGGAACTCCAGAGGAAATTGTAAAAAATAAAAAAAGCTATACTGCTCAATTTTTAAAAAAAGAGTTACTTTAGTAGGCTGAATTTTTTTGAAAAATTCTTACTTTTAAATAATAAACGATAATAATAACTAAATCCCTAGCCCCGATGGCAGTGAAAATCCCGCGCTTTTTAGCGTGGATTGCAGCGAACAGCGGGAATAGCTCCAAAAAAATATACTATGAAATTAGAAGATTTTAATAACGATGAGGACAAAGTAATTCAGGACAAACTGAAGCAAAAAACGTGGAATGAAATCCGTGCCAATGATTCGTGGGGGATTTTTAAGATCATGTCTGAGTTTGTGAATGGTTATGAAATTATGAGTAGAATTG
>CALPNL020000217.1 GCA_943324925.2 Chitinophaga pinensis
AACGATTCTCTTTCATGGAAAAGGGTTCAAACAGTTCATGATTTCTTAAAAGAGAGAAATGTAAAAATTAAACCAGATTACGAAATAAAAGGATTCGGTAAAGATTTTGAGCAATCAAAAATTCAATCCGAGAATAGAAAAGTGACCGTTATTTATGAAATAATTAAAATACCAGAACCCAAAACAAAAGAACAACTTCAATTAGAAGAATTAAACAATTCTTTAAAAACCTCCAATATTGGCGATCACATAAAGCTAAATAACATTTACTTTTTTAATAATTCAGCTAGGCTGTTGCCCATTTCAGAACCAGTATTGTATGAGTTGTTGTGTGTGATGAATGATAATCCGAAATTGAAAATTGAAATTCAAGGTCATATTTGTTGTCAAACTGTCCCAAGTGTTTATAATGTTTCCGTTTCTAGAGCTAGGGCCGTTTGGATGTTTCTAATAAAAAATGGGATCAACAAAAACCGAATGACTTTTAAGGGATATGGAACCTCGAGACCAATACATCCGATTCCAGAAAAAACCGCACAAGAGGAGGAGGACAATAGACGCGTAGAGATTATGATTTTGAGTAAATAATTTATTAATTCCAACCAATCGTAATTTCACATCCAAAAATTCCGATTATCTTTGCAAACAACTACACAACAAAAAATGAGTTCAGATACAAGTAAAAGATATGCTCTTCGAGGTGTTTCGGCATCAAAAGAAGACGTTCATAATGCTATTAAAAACATTGATAAAGGTTTATTTCCTAAAGCCTTTTGTAAAATTGTCCCTGATTATTTAACCCAAGACAAAGACTATTGTTTGATAATGCACGCTGACGGAGCAGGAACTAAATCCTCGTTGGCTTATATGTATTGGAAAGAAACAGGAGATATTTCTGTTTGGAAAGGTATTGCTCAGGATGCATTAATCATGAATATTGACGATTTATTGTGCGTGGGAGCAACTGACAATATATTACTTTCTTCTACTATTGGAAGAAATAAAAACCTAATCACTTCTGAAGTAATTTCAGCTATTATTAACGGTACAGAAGAATTAATCACTGAATTAAAATCTTACGGTGTAACGATTCACTCTACTGGTGGAGAAACTGCCGATGTGGGCGATATTGTGAGAACTATCATTGTAGATTCTACCGTTACGGCTAGAATGAAGCGAAGTGACGTAATTGATAATGCGAATATTAAAGCTGGTGATGTAATTGTAGGTTTGGCTTCTTATGGCCAATCAAGTTACGAAACTGGGTACAATGGCGGAATGGGAAGCAACGGATTGACTTCTGCAAGGCATGATGTTTTTGACCATTATTTAGCTAATAAATACCCGGAAAGTTTTGACGCTGCCGTGCCTAACGAATTAGTATATTCTGGAAAAGTAAAATTAACTGATGCCGTTGATAATTCTCCTATAGATGCGGGTAAATTAGTGCTTTCGCCAACGCGTACTTACGCACCAATTATTAAAAAAATTCTTGAAAAATATCACTCTGATTCTATTCACGGAATGGTTCATTGCAGTGGTGGCGCACAAACCAAAGTATTACACTTTGTAGATAACGTGCATGTGATTAAAGATAATTTATTTCCAGTACCGCCTTTATTTCAATTAATTCAGGAGCAATCTAAAACGGATTGGAAGGAAATGTACCAAGTTTTTAATTGTGGCCACCGTATGGAATTGTATGTTCCCGAAGCTGTTGCAAATGATATAATTGCTATTTCTAAGTCTTTTAACGTAGAGGCACAAATCGTAGGTAGAGTAGAAGCATCAGAAACTAAAAAACTAACTATTTCTTCCGAATACGGCGTTTTTGAGTATTAGAAATAATTTAAATTTTAATATTTCAATTTTTAAATCATTTAATCTTTCAATTATTATATAATGTACGAACTTGTTTTTTGGAATTATAAAGAAGGAATTTATCTTAACAATCATTTGGTTTATGAAGCTATTAGTGAGGAACAACCAGTTGATGGATTAGAAGAACTTCCTACAACGGTAATTATCAATAGAATAAATTCGCTTTTTTCAAAATGGGAACGCGTAGATGAAAACAGTTGGAAAAACGATAAAGGACCAGGTGCTTTTCATGTTCGTGCAACCTCCCAAAGTATAAAAATAGATTGTTACGGTACCCAAGGAGCAGATATGGACATATTGGTTAATGCTTTAGAAGAATTTAAATGTCCATTATACGATCCACAAGTGCCAGAGCGTTACGATGGAGTAGAGTAGTGGTAAAAAATAAGCTATGAAAATAAATTTAAAACACGGAATAGACCAACTTGTTTTTGGTATGAAGCAAAACGATGTAATTGGTATTTATGGTAAACCCAATAGAAATTATAAAGACGAAGACGATAACGTGATTTTTTCTTACAATACTTTGAAAATGCGCTTGACTTTTTATAAAGACGAAGACTTTAAATTAGGTTATATTGTAGCTTCAAGTTCTGAAATGGAATTATTTGAAAATAAAGTAATTGGTAAAAAAATTAGTGATGTCAAATCGCAGCTTACTACTAAAGGAATTACTAAATTTACTCAAGAAGAATTTGATACTTTTGAGAACTATTTTAATGAGGAAAATTGGATTATTTTCCAAACAGAATTTGATGAGGTAGTTAAGTTTGAAATAGGAGCTATCATCAATGATAAAGATGAATTTGACTGGAAATTTAAAAGTTAATTCAATATAAAAGGAAATAAAAAAGGTGTTCAATTTTGAACACCTTTTTTTAGTAATATGATTTTAATTATTTTGCTTCATTCGCAACTGGAGGAGGAATACCTTCTAATAATTCAATTTCAAAAATAATATTCGCATTTGGTGGAATTACGTTTCCAGCTCCTCTTTCACCATATCCCAATTTAGATGGGATGAATACAATCGCTCTATCACCAATTGATAGTTTATTTAGGCCTTCTAAAAATCCTGGGATCAATCCGTCTTTTTTTCCATATTGAAATGGGAAGGGTTGGTAGCCATTTTGATCTGCTCTATTCTTATCAAATTTACCATAGGCTTTATTCACTTCTTCATAGCTACTGTCAAATAGAGAACCATCTTCAAGAAATCCAGCATAGTGAACAAAAATATTGGCTCCGTCAGCCGGTTTTACACCAGCACCTTTTTTGAAAATATAATATTCTAATCCTGATTCAGTTTTTGTAGC
>CALPNL020000218.1 GCA_943324925.2 Chitinophaga pinensis
AACAATAATATGAAATCAATAATTTTAAAATCAGTATTTTTTAGTATTCTTTCTGCAGGATTGTTTACTAGTTGTGTAAAAGATGAGTTTGGAACCCCAACCCTTGGGGATTGTTCAGAAACGTCATTAGTAAAAAATAGAGAAGTTTCTCAAATTTCAGCTGGAGCAGTTGTTGCGATTCACACCAATATTGTTCCTGGTGTTTCTGACGTAATTGAAGCCTATGTAACTTCTAGCGATATTGGAGGTAATTTCTTTAAATCAATTTCTTTTCAAACATTAGATGGATCAAGAGCATTCAGTATTCCTGTTGATGCTTCTTCTACCTTTATTAATTATGAGCCAGGAAGAAAAGTTTTAATTAAAATGGATGGTTTATACAAAGATGTAAAATACGATGGAATGAGAATTGGTGGACTTTATGCCAACTCTTCTGGAGGTGCTGAAGTGGGAAGAATGTCAGAAACTGATTTCAAAGCGTCGGTAAATCGTACTTGTACTGCTGTAAATGAAGATCAATTGGTTCAACGTGTAACTATAGACCAAGCCATTAATGGTGGGGCTTATTTAAATAAACTAATTGAATTTGATAGAGTTCAATTTTCAGATAGTGACATATTAACTAACAGTACATACTATGATCCAAATCCATCAAATCCAAATACAATTGGTGGTGCTACCAATCGTAGAATTCAAGATTTCGCAGGAAATTCTGTAATTTTTAGAACCAGTGGATATTCTAATTTTGCTGCAAAAGCAGTAGCTACAGGAAGTGGGAAAATTAGAGGTATCATGACGAAATACAACAACGATTACCAATTTATGGTAAGAACTGAAGCCGATATTAAATTAACAAACACTAGATTTTCTCCATTGTTAAATGAAACTTTTGATGGTGGTATTGCTTCTTGGACGGCTTTTAGTGTGACTGGTGCTGAGGTTTGGGCACATAGTACTACTTTTGGGAATCCAGGATCAATGGCTAAAATGTCAGGGTTTGCAACTACCAATAGAGCTAATGAAGATTGGTTGATTTCGCCAGTTCAAAATTTATCTTCACTAACAACCGCTACTTTGTCTTTTGACAATGCCTATAAATTTACAGGAGATCCTATTGTGGTTTTAGTTTCTAGAAACTATTCTGGTTCAGGAAGTCCTTATGCTGCAGGTGTGACTTGGACTACCTTAACGGGTGCAACGCTTTCTGCGGGTAATTATGTTTATGCTAATTCAGGAAACCTATCGTTAAGTTCTTTTGTTGGTGCTGGAAATAGCACTGTTTATGTGGCATTTAAATATACCTCTTCAACAACAGCTGCTTCTACTTGGGAAATTGATAATGTGAAAGTTTTAGGAAACTAGTGCTATATAAAATAATAAAAAAGAGCTGCAGCGATGTAGCTCTTTTTTTGTGTTTTTTTTTAAAATAATGATTTGAATTTTATAACTATTTTGTACTTTTCAGTCCAATTTAAATTTTAAAAAAAATGATTAAATTTTCATTCAAAACTTTATTATTGTTACTAACAGTAATAATAGGAAGCCAGGTCGCTTTAGCTCAAGACATATTAGTAAATTCGCTAAAAGTTAATGCAAGCGATAAAAGTAAAGAGAGCTTTAAATTTACTGATGTGATTAACCTTGCTAATACTTCTGTTAAAAATCAAGGTTCGTCAGGTACATGCTGGAGTTATTCAGGAAACTCATTTTTAGAATCGGAAATGATTCGAATAGGTAAACAACCAATAGAAATATCACAAATTTTTACCGCTAGAAATGCCTACGTTGAAAAAGGTAAAAACTATGTTAGAATGCACGGTGCAGTTACGCTAGGCGATGGAGGTTCTTTACATGATGTAACTAATATGCTTAAAAAATACGGAGCGGTTCCTCAAGAAGTATACACCGGTTTAAATTACGGAACAGCAAAAAATAAATTTGGAGAAATGGCGGCTTTAACGGAAGGATTATTGGCAGCTGCAATAAAAAACCCAAACGGTGAATTAACTCCAAATTGGATTAAAGCATATGAAGCAGTGATAGATTCTTACTTAGGACAAGTTCCTCAGAATTTCAATTATAAAGGTAAAAATTATACGCCTCAATCTTTTGCAAAAGAAGTAGTAGGATTAAATCCTGATGAGTATATTGAATTCTCGTCCTACTCTAATGCACCTTACTATACCAAAACAATGCTAATGGTTCCTGACAATTGGTCGTTTGATATGATTTATAACGTTCGCTTAAATGATATGACCGATATTATTGATAATGCCTTAAAAAATGGTTACACCGTTGCTTGGGCTACCGATGTAAGTGAAAAAAGTTTCAGTTGGAAAAACGGAATTGCTTACGTTCCAACAAAGAAAGTGGACGAGATGACTCCTGAGGAAAAGGAGAATATGTTTAATGGTCCAAAACCAGAAATGGAAATTACAGAAGAAGTCCGTCAAAAAGCATTTGATAATTATCAAACTACCGACGATCATGGAATGCATATTATAGGCGTTTCAAAAGACCAAGACGGTAAAGAATATTACATCGTTAAAAACTCTTGGGGAGCAACCAACGATTACAAAGGATACCTTTATGTAACTAAAAACTTCATTAAGTACAAAAGCACTGCTTTAATGGTAAACAAAGGCGCTATTCCTGCTGCGATAGCTAAAAAAATGGGGATATAAAACAATCCTTAAAGATTTAAATAAAAAAATCCCACTCGAAAGAATGGGATTTTTTGTTATTAATTTCTCTTTATTCAGGATCTTTCATTTTGAAAGTGTCCATAAAAGCGGTTGTGTAATTTCCGGCTACATATTGCTCATCGTCCATTAATTGACGGTGAAAAGGAATCGTAGTTTTTACGCCCTCAATTACAAATTCATCCAAGGCGCGTTTCATCTTGTTAATTGCTTCTTGACGTGTTTGAGCCGTTGTAATTAATTTGGCAATCATCGAGTCGTAATTTGGCGGAATCGTATAACCTGCATAAACATGAGTATCTAAACGTACACCATGTCCTCCTGGCGCGTGAAGCGTAGTAATTTTTCCTGGTGAAGGGCGGAAATCATTGTAAGGATCTTCCGCATTAATTCTACATTCAATAGCGTGTAATTGTGGTAAATAGTTTTTCCCAGAAATTGGAATCCCTGCAGCCACCATTATTTGCTCACGAATCAAGTCGTA
>CALPNL020000219.1 GCA_943324925.2 Chitinophaga pinensis
AAAAAAGCCTAATTGAAAAATCAATTAGGCTTTTTAACTATTTCAAAAATTTTTTATTTTCTTACAAAGGGAGGCAATAACTGACTAGAAACTTCTCCAAAACCAATTCGAACATGCGAATTTTGGCAGAAACCTTTCATGATAACAGTATCATAATCATTGATGAATTTACGTTCCGTTCCATCTTTTAATTTGATAGGATTTTTTCCACCCCAAGTCAATTCTAACATCGATCCAAAACTATCTGGTGTTGGTCCTGAAATCGTTCCCGATCCCATCATATCACCTGAATTTACTCTACATCCATTAGAAGTGTGATGCGCTAACTGCTGACTCATTGTCCAATACATGTATTTAAAATTGGTTCTTGAAACCACAGTCTGTTCTCCTTTTTCGGGTTGGATTGCTACTTCCAAATTAATATCGAAAGCATTCTTACCTTTTTGCTGTAAATAGGTCAAGGGTGTTGGCTCTTGCTTCGGACTCTTTGTCCTAAAAGGTTCTAGAGCATCCATCGTAACAATCCATGGGGAAATTGAAGAAGCAAAATTCTTTGCTAAAAAGGGGCCTAAAGGAACATATTCCCATTTTTGAATATCACGCGCACTCCAATCATTCAATAAAACCATTCCAAAAATATAATCTTCAGCTTCGTGAATAGGAATATTTTCACCCATTACATTTACATCGGTAGTGATGAAAGCAGTTTCTAATTCGAAATCAATCAATCTGGAAGGACCAAAAACAGGAGACGCTTCTCCAGCTGGCAATGTTTGTCCCATTGGGCGATGTACCGGAATTCCAGAAGGAATAATTGACGAACTACGACCGTGATATCCCACGGGCAAATGCAACCAATTGGGTAATAAAGCATTTTCAGGATCTCGAAACATCATTCCAACATTGGTAGCGTGCTCTTTACTTGAATAAAAATCGGTGTAATCACCAATTAATACAGGTAATTGCATTTCAACTTCATCTATATTAAAAATGATTACCTTTTTGTGTTTTTCATTGTCACGCAACTTTGGATTTTTTGCATCAAAAATAGCTGCAATTCGGTTGCGCACTAACCGCCACGTTTTTTTACCATCCGAGATAAAATCGTTTAGGGTATCTTGCATGAACATATCATCAGTGAGTTCAATGTCTTCAAAATAATTTAATTGCTGTAAAGCTCCTAAATCTATGGCGTAGTTACCAATTCTTGTTCCAACAGTTACTACATTTTCTCGGGTTAAGAATACTCCAAAAGGGATGTTTTGAATTGGAAAATCGCTATCATTAGCTACTTCTAACCATGATTTTCTAGTAGGATCATTTGCTGTAATTGGCATCTTTATGTTGATTAGTTTGTTGAAAAATATGTACCAAATATATTATAAACTAGAATTTATACAAACCTTTTTTTTGTAAATTTGCGTTAAATTTAACATCTACAAAAAAATGCAACACGACAACGAAATTTTCGACCTAATTTTAGAAGAACAAGACAGACAAATTCACGGAATTGAGCTTATCGCCTCAGAGAATTTTGTAAGTGACCAAGTAATGGAAGCAGCTGGTTCTTGTCTAACCAACAAATATGCTGAGGGATATCCAGGGAAAAGATATTATGGAGGTTGCGAAGTGGTAGATGTTGTAGAGCAAATTGCAATTGATAGAGCCAAAGCACTTTTTGGAGCCGAATATGCCAACGTTCAACCGCATTCTGGATCACAAGCTAATACTGCTGTTTACCACGCTTGTTTGAAACCTGGTGATAAAATTTTAGGTTTCGATTTGTCTCACGGTGGGCATTTAACTCACGGTTCTCCGGTGAATTTTTCAGGACGTTTGTATACTCCTTCTTTTTACGGAGTTGAAAAAGAAACAGGCCGTTTTGATTATGATAAAATTCAAGAAATTGCAACTAAAGAACAACCAAAATTAATTATAGCAGGAGCTTCGGCTTATTGTAGAGACATGGATTTTGAGCGTTTTAGAAAAATTGCTGATAGCGTTGGGGCAATTTTATTAGCGGATATTTCTCATCCTGCAGGATTAATTGCAAAAGGTTTAATGAACGATCCAATTCCTCATTGTCATATAGTAACTACAACTACCCACAAAACGCTACGTGGTCCTAGAGGTGGTATGATTTTAATGGGTAAAGATTTCGAAAATCCATTTGGTTTAACCACGCCAAAAGGAGAGATAAGAATGATGTCTTCTTTACTAGATTTAGCAGTTTTCCCAGGAAATCAAGGGGGTCCATTAATGCACATAATTGCAGCAAAAGCAGTAGCATTTGGAGAAGCTTTAACCGATGAATTTTTCAGATACACACTTCAAGTTCAAAAAAATGCAAAAGCAATGGCAGAAGCATTTATGAAAAGAGGTTACGATTTAATTTCTGGTGGAACTGACAATCATATGATGTTAATTGATCTTAGAAATAAAAATATTACTGGTAAAGAAGCTGAAAATGCATTAGTAAAAGCAGAAATTACTGTAAATAAAAACATGGTTCCATTTGATGATAAATCGCCTTTTATCACTTCTGGAATTAGAGTTGGAACTCCAGCAATTACCACTCGTGGATTAGTAGAAAGTGATATGGAAACTATCGTTGAATTGATCGACAGAGTTTTAATGAATCATACTGATGAAGCTGTAATTGAGCAAGTTGCAGACGAAGTGAATGAAATGATGGGAGAAAGAGCAATGTTTGTATTCTAATAAAAATAGATTGATGTTTAAGGTTTATCGTATAAACTTTGAACCTTAAACTTTAAACTAAAATATATGTCAGTTTTAAGATTAAAATTACCTACCGATCCTAGATGGGTGAATATTGTGGAAACCAATATCGAAGAAATCCTTTCTGACCACGCTTGGTGTGAGCAAAAAGCAGCATCCAATGCAATTACAATTATCACCATCAATTCGGAATACCCAGATTTAGTTTCGGATATGTTGGCTTTAGCCAAAGAAGAAATCGAGCACTTTGAAATGGTCCACAATATCATCAAAAAACGCGGTTTGACTCTTGCTAGAGAACGCAAAGATGAATATGTTGGCGAATTAGCACAATACATGAAAAAAAGCAATACTGGAAGTCGTGTTTCAGGATTTGTGGAACGCATGTTGTTTTCGGCAATGATTGAAGCCAGAAGTTGCGAGCGATTCA
>CALPNL020000220.1 GCA_943324925.2 Chitinophaga pinensis
ACGATTGGTAGGTCGAATTACCATCGATGATATCGTGGATGTAATCAAAGATGAAGCCGATAAAGATTACCAATTAGCCGCCGGTATTACGCAAGATGTAGAAGCAAAAGACAGTGTTTTCGAATTAACTAAAGCACGCTTACCTTGGCTAATCATTGGAATGTTAATAGAAATTGTGGCATCAGTGGTTTTAAAACACAACGAAAATGCCTTTCAAAAATATACGACACTTTTCATTTTTGTTCCATTGCTTTCTGCAACTGCTGGAAACATTGGTGTTCAGGCCTCTGCAATTGTCGTTCAAGGATTGGCAAATGGATCGTTGAAAGAATTTAATAGAAATTATTTTAGCAAAGAACTTACAGTTGCTATGATTTCTGGAACCATAATATCCCTGTTTTTATTAGGCTATCACTCCTTAATGTATGGGCAATACCAGGTAGGATTAGCTATTTCAATATCCATAATTGTAGTAATTTTATTTGCAGCAACTTTAGGAACTTTGGTACCATTATTCCTTCATAAAAACAAAATTGATCCCGCAATTGCAACAGGCCCATTTATTACCACTACCAATGACGTTTTCGGAATTATTCTGTATTTCGGAATAGCACAATTAATTCTGGGTTACTAAATTCAATTTTTTATTTGGGCATTTCCCCACTTCCACTAGCGTTCCAGTGCGGTCGCGCTGTACGCTTCAATCCACACTAAAAAGTGTGGGATTTCCACTGCCATCCCTAATGCAAAAGTACCGATACTACTTTCTGTATAAATTATTATGATCGATATATTCCCAAACTTTATTTGGTAAAAGCGGCTGAATATTCTTCTTATTTTTGATGGAATTTCTAATAAAAGTAGCCGAAATTTCAACGATAGGAGCGGCTATAAAATGAACTTTAGTATTGTTTTTAAAACCGTATTTTTCCCCATTACTATTTGAATGCCCATTTTCATCCACTCTTGGATAAACATAAATAGCATGATTTTCAAGAATTACCTCGTAGTTTTTCCATTTGTGAAAAGACTTCAAATTGTCTTCTCCCATAATCAATGAAAACTCATTTTTTGGATATTTATCTTGTAAATGGGCTAAAGTATTTACGGTATAATTGGGCTGAGGCAATTGAAATTCGATGTCGCAAGGTTTAATCTTTGGATAGTCTTCTGTTGCAAGAAAAACCAATTCTAAACGGGTGGAATCTTTAAGTAAAGTATCTTTGTTTTTTAATGGATTGTGAGGTGTGACTACCATCCAAACCTGATTTAAATCGGTGTGCTCTGCAAAGTGATTGGCAATAATTAGGTGTCCAACATGAATGGGATTGAAGGTTCCAAAATAAAGTCCAATTTTCATAATTATATTATTTCAAAAAGGATTTTACTAACTGATATGCCTCCTCTTTGGCAATAGCTAAATCGTAATTTTTTATGATTTTGTCAAATTGTGGTGCTGTTGCTAATTCTACAGAAGCCTTGGCAATTCTCATATTTATTTTATCATCACTTTCTGTAGAACGCTTTTTAAGACGGATTTTAAGTTCGTCAATGCTAGGTGGTTTTACGAAAACTGCCAAAGTTTGCTCCGGAAATTTGTTCTTTATTCTTAATCCACCAGCAACATCAATATCAAAAATCACATTTTTCCCTAAAGCCCAAATGCGCTCCACTTCACTTTTTAAGGTACCGTAAAAATTATCGCGATATACCTCTTCCCACTCAATAAAGTCTTCGTTTTTTATGTGTTTTTTAAACTCTTCAGTAGAAATAAAATAGTAATCTTTTCCATTTAATTCTTCGCCTCGTGGATCGCGTGAAGCTGCCGAAATAGAAAATTCTAAATTCAAATCTTCTAATCCTAGTAAATGTTTTACAATCGTGGTTTTCCCTGATCCTGAAGGTGCCGAAAAAACTATTAATTTTCCTTTATTCATTTTTTATTTGCTTTATGCTATCTACAACACGTTCAAAACTTGTTCCTTGATTTTTTCCAATTCATCCTTCATCATCACCACTAATTTTTGCATTTGTGCATGATTGGATTTAGAACCCATAGTATTTATTTCACGGCCCATTTCCTGCGTAATAAATCCTAATTTTCTCCCATTGGCTTCTTTGCCTTTTATAGTTTCTAGAAAATAATCCAAGTGGTTGGTCAATCGAACTTTCTCTTCGGTAATATCTAATTTCTCCAAATAATAAATCAATTCTTGCTCGAAACGATTCTCATCTACATTCACTTTTAATTCTGCTATTGCAGTTTGTAAACGGTCTTTTATCGCTTGAACTCTCTCCGGATCGAGAGCCAAAGCTTCGTTCATATAACTTCGGATATTACCAATTCTCAATTGAAATTCATTTTCTAACGAAACTCCTTCCGCTTGACGGAAATTCAAAATATTTGAAATCGCTTCTTTGATTACCTTTTGGATTTCTAGCCAATCATTTTCGTCAATTTCTTCTCGTTCAATTTTCATGGTATCAGGCATTCTCACCGCCATTTTCATCAATTCTGTTTCCTCGGCATCGCCATAAACTTCGCGAAGTTGCGCCATGTAGGCTTTCACAATTGGAACATTTACCTTAGTTGAGGTTTGTTCCGCAGTACTTTCAATATAAATCGAAAAATCAATCTTTCCTCGTTCTAACGCCAATGAAATTTCGTTGCGTAAACCCAATTCCATTTCGCGATAAACAGAAGGCATTCTTACGCTTAAATCCAAACCTTTACTATTTAAAGATTTAACTTCAACGGTTATTTTTTTTGTTGGTAATTGCAACGTTGCTTTCCCAAAACCAGTCATTGATTGTATCATATTGCTATTAAAATGTTTGTAAAGATAATGAAAAAGTTTTCAGTGTTTATTTTGCTTCGTCCCGTAGTTGCTCACTTTTTTTATCGGTAACCAAATATACTCCAGTAAAGATTAAAATTGCCGAGCTTATTTTCACCCACGACAATTCATCTTTCCCTAAACTAATTGCAAAAACCGTAGCAAAAAGAGGTTGTAAATAGATAAATACCGCTACTAAAGTGGGCTTTAATTCCCGCATGGAAAGTAGATTTAATAAGTAAGTAAAAAAGGTTGAAAACACGACCACAAATCCAATTTTCCATACAATATCT
Source organism: Chitinophaga pinensis (assembly GCA_943324925.2). GTDB lineage: Bacteria > Bacteroidota > Bacteroidia > Flavobacteriales > Flavobacteriaceae > Flavobacterium. The sequence continues at coordinate 3,131 of CALPNL020000220.1, forward strand.
GACGGCAAAATAGCCCAATCAAC
>CALPNL020000221.1 GCA_943324925.2 Chitinophaga pinensis
GCTAGCTGGTATTCCTTAAATTTTTCTTTATAAATAGACCCCAATTGGTAATAGGCAAAATTTCTTTCTCTAATTATGCTGTCAATCACTATTTGATTGGTTGGCAAGTCTTTTAAATAATAAGAAGCGGTATATTTTTCTTCTATTTTTTCCTCCTTTGCAATTGAAGGATCTTCATTAGGATCGCTATTTAAATTTGGATCATTATTGGTATTGGTTGCAGCTTCAGACGACAATCTCCAATTGTTTTTATAAGCACGATTCCCCCACGTTTTTCTAAACTGGAGTTTTCCATAAGCCACTGATTTAGTGTTGTAGAAATAAAAATCACTCTCTTTACCAATACTTGCAGATGCCATTAAATTCATTGGTGGAGCCTCCCCTTTTTGGGTCGCATTTTTCGCGTCGGATCCGCTTAAATTAGAGCCATCGGCTGGTTTTTTTTTCTTGTTTTTTTCATCATCTTTATCGGTAAGTGCTTTCTTAAGTTCGTCTTCTTTTTTTAATTTAAGAATGTACTTTTCAAAGTAGGCCATTCTATCTAATTTTGACATATTAAAAACGCTAATCACGCTGTCATTTTTAATGGCAATTCCCTCATATTTTATTACATCAGCTAAATTTTCACGCTTCTTTTTTATAAATCTAAATTCGCGAGAGCGTGGTTTAAGTTGGACCAATGTGCTGTCAAAATATTTTCCTGTTATAGGATATCGGGCTTCTTTAAAATAAATAGCAGCCAAGTTTCTATAGTTGGATGCAATGGTATATGTGTCACCTGTTTTGGCTTTTAGCGATTTATTGTACTCCTTTTTAGCGCTTCCAATTTTCTTGTTTTTATCGTAATACAGGGCTAAATGATGGTGAAGCACATCTAAAAAAGGGCGATTTTCTCTATCTGCAAGGAGTTTATTAAATGTTTTTAAAAAGGAAATCGAATCTGTTTTTTCATATCCTGCCAATTGCGCTTGATTGACTTTCGCATGTATTACATAGATTCTTGGAGATTTTCTTTTCATATCAATAACCGATTGATAGGCAATGGAGGCACTATCTTTATAACCGAGTTCTTGATAAATTTGAGCTAAAATAAAACGGTACCTTGCTTTTTCCTCTTTCGATTTTGTAAACTGAGTCGCTATTTTCAGACTTGCAATCGCGCTGTCTTTTTTTCCAACATTGATAAATGCTTGCGATATCGTGGCATTAGCATCGGCTAAAATTTGTTTTTTTAGTCGGCTATCTTTTAGAATATACTTTAAATTTTTTAATGCCAACTCATCATTTTCCAGACGCATATTTGTTTTTTCTCTCCAAATTCTAGCTTCTAGGATTTTATCGCTAGTTGGCGATTTGTATAAAACATAATTAAAAGCTTCAAGCGCTGGAATAAATCTTTGGTCGTAATACCTTGTTTTCCCAAGCAATAAATAGGCTTCATCCATTTGAGAGTTTCTCTCAATTCCGTTGATATTCATGGAGTGCTTTTGAATGGCCTTTGTTGCTTTGGTTTCGGCGCGTTCAAAATTTTCGTTTTTGGAGGCTTCCGGTCTATCTTCTTCCTTGGTAACCTGCATTCTTTCAATTGGCAATACCTCCCAAAAATTGTCTTTGTAAGTCGCTTTAAGATCCGTAATTCCTTTGTCTAAAGCAATTTGGCCGTTGTATAAAATATTGTCTTTGGCGCTTAGGGCGTGCATATTTCTAGATACAAAAGTATCCCTTTTTGTAGAACAAGCTATCAATAAAAGGAGTGAACCTAGGGTATAAGATATTTTATATATATTGTTTTTCAATTTGAAACGATTTTATTCTTTAACTACTAAATCGAGATTTTAGTATACAACACGTAAAAATACACTTCTTTTTGATACCATAAAAGTTCCGGGTGGTTTTTTGAAGAACTAATTGAGAATTTGAATGAGTATTAACCTGACCGGTTTTAAAAACCGGTCAGGTTTACACCTAATTAAACCGCAAAAAAGGCTTCTAATTCCTTTAAGGTTTCTGCCGAAGTCACGATGTCTTTTACAATTTCCCCTTTGTTTAAAGCTACAATTCGATCGCAAACCTCAACAGTGTGTTGCAAATCGTGGCTGGAAACCAATACCGTGATATCAGGATTTTCAGCTAATTCTTTAATGATTTTCTTTAATCGGCTTACCGTTGTTGGATCTAAATTGGCAAACGGTTCGTCCAGAATTACAACTTTTGGGTTACCAATTAGTGTGGCAATTATGCCCACTTTTTTCTGGTTCCCTTTCGATAAATCACGTAAATATTTTTTATTTCTTAAGATCTCATCGTTGAAAAATTCTTCGTGTTTTTCAAGCAATGCATTTACATCGGCTTTGTTTTGCCCGCGGATATCGCCGATAAAATAAAAGTATTCTTCGGCAGTAAGGTAGCCTATTAAAAAGGATTCGTCAAGGAACGCAGCGGTGAACGGCTTCCAATCTTCACTGGTGTTCACCTGAATTTCATTGTTGGTTAATGTTCCTGTGGTAGGTTGGATTAAATCCAAAAGCAAACTGAAAAAAGTGGTTTTCCCAGCGCCATTGTTTCCTACTAATCCAAAGCTTTGTCCTTTTGGGATTTCCAAATTGGGGATATTCAATACGGTAGTTCCGTTGTATGTTTTTGAAAGTTGAGTTACTTGTATCATTAAATAAAGTTTATTCGGTTATTTGATAATTGGTATATTCGGTTAATTTTCTTGTTGTTTAAATCCGTTTAAAGTGGCGTATTTTCTAGTTTGATAACCTTTAGTTATAAAATTCATCAGCGTATTTCTAAAAAGTAAACCAATAAATCCGATGGCTGCGATGGCGATAATAGCTGTTTCGATGTTGAACAGCTCCGAGAAAATAAAGAAAATAAGACCGGGGATTAGAAATAATGGTAGCCCAACAATCCATTGTGCGGCACCGGTTCCTTGGTAATTCATAAACGGTGATTTTTCTAAATCAATACGCTTCACATTAAAAGAACCTGCAAACATTAGAACGGGAATATTGATTCCGAGATTATAAAGGGCGCAAGCCAAATTAGTTGCCAAAACATTCCAGCCAAAATAAACGTAGGGCGTGGTTAGTAAAGCTAAAACAACTACCGAAAATGACATTAATCC
>CALPNL020000222.1 GCA_943324925.2 Chitinophaga pinensis
AAAAGTTATCGATTAGTGCATCTGAAATTTGATCTGCAACTTTATCAGGATGTCCTTCACTCACAGATTCTGACGTAAATAAATAAGCCATGTTAAATAATTTTTTTAATTAAGCGAAGAAAAAAGTAAGATTGCAGGAATGTTAAAGGAGAAGATTTCTGCTTTAGCATTTTTTTAACGAGGTTGCAATCAGTTCAAATTTTTCCTCTAATTTTAGACTGCAAATATAGGAAAGAGAATTGAATTGCAAATTATAGTTGGGAAATTATTATAAAAGATTTTTTATTGAAAAGAGTTATAAAGGCATCTTCTTTTTCATTTCTTCCACAATGTTAAATGCTGCAGGACAAATTGCTACATTTTTTAGTGTTAAATCTGAAATTTGTTGGAATTTATTTCTATCGGTGTGAGGAAATTCTCGACATGCTTTAGGGCGAACTTCATAAATCATACACGCGTTTTCATGGTCTAAAAAAGTACAGGGTACACTTTGCAAAACATAATCGTTGTCTTCGTCGATTCTCAAATATTGTTCAATAAACTGCTGTGGTTTTTGACGCAGGTATTTCGAAACTCTCTCTATATCAGCCGACGTAAAAAGGGGGCCAGTAGTTTTACAGCAATTGGCACATTTCAAGCAATCCGTTTTTTTGAATTCGGCATCGTGCAAATCTTGCATAATGTAGTCGATATTCTTGGGTGCCTTCTTTTTTAGCTTGTCGAAATACTTTTTATTTTCGATATGCTTATCTTTGGCTTCTTTGGGAAGATTATTTAAAATGTTTTTCAAGTTTAACGTTTAAAGATGACTTCGCAAAATTACTCAAAACAAATCAACAAATAACCAAATTACCGAATCAACTGCTATGAAAGACCTTTTTGGAAAAGCAATTCTCGATTTTCAGACTAATAATTCTCCCGAGGATTTAATTACGGAAACTACGATTTCTGAAGAGGATGAAATGTCGGTGGCTTATTTATTTCGGGATTTTTCTGGGATGCCAAAATTAGAACAACAAGCGCTATTACTTTCTAAAGGCAAAGTTTTAGATGTGGGATGTGGTGCTGGAAGTCACAGTTTATTCTTACAAAAGGAAAAGAAATTAGAAGTTACCGCCATCGATTTTTCGAATAATGCCGTTGAAGCTTGTCAATTGAGAGGGGTTTCAAATGTTAATAAAATTGATATTTTAGAATACAACTCCGATGAAAAATTTGACACCATACTCCTATTAATGAATGGAACGGGGATATTTGGAAAATTAGAAAACGTTGCTAAATACCTTCAAAAACTAAAATCGCTATTGGCTGAAAACGGACAAATTCTAATTGATTCTTCCGATATTATTTACATGTTTGACGAAGAGGAAGACGGCGGAAAATGGATCCCTGGCGCAGCTTATTATGGAGAATTAGAGTTTACCATTTCCTATAAAGGAAAAAAAGAAGCGCCATTTCCCTGGTTGTATATGGATTACAATACTTTGCAAAATGCGGCTATTGCCAATGGATTAAAATGCGAATTGGTTTTGGAAGGCGAACATTTTGATTATTTGGCAAAGTTGACTTTTTAATAAATCAAGGAATATTCAAGTACTTATGGGTTTGTAAAGAAACGCGCCATTTTGGATTATTCATTACATAATCAACAATTAGAGGCGTCATTTCTTCTTTTTTGCTCCATTCTGGTTGTAAAAAAAGAATAGCATTAGAGTTTACTTTTTCAGCTTGCTCTTCAGCAAATATAAAGTCGTGCTTATTATGAATAATTACTTTTAACTCGTTGGCATTATCGTAAACGGTTTTCGTTGGTAATTTATTTTTCTTTGGAGAAAGACAAATCCAATCCCAAGTTCCAGATAAAGGATAAGCGCCAGAGGTTTCAATATGTGTTTTTAGATTTTTGTCTTTTAATTTTTGAGTTAAAACGGACATGTCCCACATTAAAGGTTCGCCACCTGTTACCACAACAGTTTCAGAATATTTTGAGGCATTTTCAACAATCAAATCAGTAGCAGTAGGCGGATGTAATTCGGCATTCCAACTTTCTTTTACATCGCACCAGTGGCAACCTACATCGCAACCACCAATTCGAATGAAATAAGCTGCCGTTCCGGTGTGGTAACCTTCGCCTTGAATGGTGTAGAATTCTTCCATTAGGGGAAGCATTACTCCTTTGTCAACGGCTATTTGAGTTTCTTGATTCAACATTTTTATTTTAAATTGATTGCAAAGGTAGTGAAAATAGGAGTTATGATTGTAGATTTAAGAAAAAGGAAAGAGAATAGACTAGAAGATAATAGATGAGAAGATAATAGACAAAAAGAGAAAAGTTGAATTCCTGCTCCAAAAAAAACCGACAGCTTTGAACTATCGGTTTTAATATTGAAACTTATATTTCTTTTATTTCAGTAACTTTAATGATTGCGTTGCGTAATCATTTGTAGGATCTAAGGCCAAAGTTTTGGCAAAATATTCTTTTGCTTTCACTTTATCAGTGTTGGCATAGGCCGCACCAATTGCATTATACGATTCGATAAATTTAGATTTCACGGCTGGTTTAGCCATTTCTTCTTCCCCTTTAGCTGTTACCACGTCAATATATTGTTGGTAATATTTAATTATCATTTCGTCATTTTCAAGTAAGTTGTTGGTTCTTGCTCTGAAAATATAAGCGTCTTGTGTAGTTGGCGAAGCAATAATTACGTTTCCAAAGGCAACATCTGCTTTTTGCAATTGTATTGGATCTGGCTTTACAACGTCTTTTTTAGTGTTATTGTAATACAATGAATTCCCTAGGTAGAAATTATCCAATAAATAGTTTTTAGAATTCACGTTGGTAACCGCTATTTCATAGATAACAGCCGCTTCTTTGAACAATTTTTGCTCGTAGAATTTTTTACCTATTTCGCTTAGATCGTTGGTCATGGTGATTTCCATTTCAACGGCTTTTTTCAATTGCGCTACTCCAGCGTCAAAAACTACAGCATCGACTACTTTTGTTTCTAGATTATTGGCTTTTTTCATTTTTGCCAATCCTAAATACAAGTAATCTCTGGCGATAATTTTATTGGTAGGTGTAGCAATAAAATTTTCTAACGCTGAAATTGCTGCGTCAACATTTCCA
>CALPNL020000223.1 GCA_943324925.2 Chitinophaga pinensis
ATTGATAGCTTCTTGCTTTTCAACTTGATTTTCTTTTTCGCTTTCGGCTAATTTATCCTGCTTGTCAGCCAATTTATTAAGGTTGTCGGCAATTTGTTCGGCCTTTTTCTCAACATAATATTTCTTGGTTAGATCAACTAATTGCTCTAAAGTTTTAGTTTGATCTTTGGTGATTTGTTTGAATTTTTCTAATTTTTCAAACAATTCTTCGTTCTTAATTTTGTTGTTTAGTTCTTTAAGCTCGTCTAGAAGTTTCTTGTTTTTTTCTAATTCTTTGTCGGCGTTTTCCAGTCTTTTCTGAAGTTCTTCTTTAAATTCGTCTTTTTTATCGGACTTGAATTTATCTAAGTTTTCTTCCATTTTTTTAGAAAACTCCTTCATGATTTCGTCTTGTTGCTTTTGACGTTTAATAAAATCATTGATTTTTTGTTGGTCTTTAAACTCCAAAGTTTCTTTCTCCTTGCCGCTTTTTTGCAACTTTTCAATTTCTGAAATTTGCTTGTCTTGGTTTTTCAACGACTTTTCTAAACTGTTGATGTTGTTGTTTTGCTCTTGCAAAATTTGCTCTTCCTTTTCTTGATCGGTCGCGATTCTATTGTAAAATACTGCCGATTTAGAGCTTTTATAATTATGAATAGCATCGTTATCAAAAACTTCAAAATAATATTCATAAGCAATTCCCTGTTCTACTGGAAGGTTGCTTGGAAACGCAAATACAAATTGGTCGTATATGTCTTTTTTAACTGAAATAAAACCTCTTTTTTGAGTTTGAGGCTTATCCTTTTCGTAATAAACAATTTGCAGTTTACTGAGCCCATAATCATCAGAAACCTGTCCCAAAACAAAGTTTTTAGAAACCTTCAAACTATCTGGCGCGTTATTCACATTGATTGTTGGAAATTGATCTTTTATAACCGATATCTGATAACTTAATCGTTCGTAATCTTTAACTTTATTATTCGAAGTTATGATATTGTATTCAGTGTTTTGAGAAATATTTTTAGATAATTTGAACAAGTTCTCTTGTTTGAAAAAAGAAAAACTAGATTTTGCGTCGGTCCAATTTACGCTTTGGGTTGCAACGGTATTCATTTTCCAAGTAACCGTTGTACCCTCAGGAATAACGGCATTGCCAGTTCCTTTTATTGTTTCCGATTTCTTATTTAAATAGGAAGGAAAATTAAGCGTCATTTCTAAATTAGTGATTGCAGGAACCGTAACTACATTTAACTCATAATCAAAAGATGAAACTTCTCCAGCTTCCATAAAAAAGGAAACATTGGAATTTGGTTTTTCAATTTTATATTGGAATTCTCCGCGGCCATTGCTTTCCATAAAGTAACTTTCAGAACCGATATTTATCATAACGGTTTCAGGGATTATCTTCCCTTCCGATTTAACTTTGATGACAAAATCTTTGTTTTGTTCGGTTTGCAATTCCTTATTTAATACTACCAATTTGAAAGGCGCTGGCGGTAAAAATTGCTTTTTAAAATTAACCACTCGTTCGAAACTTTGAGAAATTACATAGCTGTTTCCTGAAACATAGAAAAACAAGAAAAACAAAATCGGGAGAATGGCTAATGGTAAATATTTCTTGTTTACATTGAAATTTATCGCGTTACTAAACGGAATTGGGCTTAGTAATTTTGCTTTTTGTTCGATGGAAGCTAAAAGCAATTCCGATTTATCCTGATTGTTATTTTCTGAAAGCTGAAGAAAATTGATCAATTTATCGCTTACTTCAGTGAAATGCGTTCCTATAATTGAGGATGCTTCTTCAAAATTAATTCCCTTTTGAAGTTTGAATAATTTAAATATTGGAAACGCGACAAATCTAACAAGTAAGAAGCTTTCAACAAAAACGAAAAGGGCAAACAATATCGTTCTTCCCATTGGTTTCAACCAAAGGAAATATTCTATAAAAAGGGTAAACAGGAAATAAATTAACCCTAAACCGATAAAAAATATCAAGCCGCGAATTAATTCATTTGTATAATACTTTTTTATAAAAGTTTCTAATTTTAGAAAAATAGATTTTGAATCTTCCAATAGTAATGGCGTTTTTACAACCGATAAAATTACGATTTTATATTGACGAAAAAAAAGTAAATTTTATAGACATAAATTGAAATTGTATCTTTGCTTAAAATTTATAAAAATGTCAAAGCAAGTTCGTGTTCGTTTTGCGCCAAGCCCTACAGGACCATTACATATTGGTGGAGTTCGCACCGCGTTATTTAATTATTTATTTGCCAAAAAAAATGGCGGTGTTTTCTTTTTAAGAATTGAAGATACCGATCAAAACAGATTTGTTCCTGGTGCTGAAAGTTATATTTTGGAAGCTTTGGAATGGCTAGGAATTTCACCTGATGAAACGATTGGAAAAAATGAAAAATTTGGACCTTATCGTCAAAGTGAGAGAAAGCATTTGTACAAACAATATGCAGATCAGTTGATAAATTCCGGTTGGGCGTATTATGCTTTTGATACCGCTGAAGCCTTAGATTTACATAGAAAACAGCATGAAGAACAAGGAAAAACATTTATTTATAACCATCATAACAGAGAAAAATTAGATACTTCTTTAGTTATTTCAAATGAAGAGACAGAAAAGAGAATTGCAAATGGCGAGGAATATGTAATCCGTTTTAAAACTCCCGTTGATGAGACTTTGCACTTGAACGACATCATTCGTGGGGAAGTAAAATTTGAAACTAATTTATTAGATGATAAGGTTTTATTTAAAAGCGATGGAATGCCAACTTACCATTTAGCGAATATTGTGGACGATCATTTAATGGAAACTTCACACGTAATTCGCGGGGAAGAATGGTTGCCATCAATGCCTTTACATGTTTTATTGTACCGTGCATTGGGTTGGGAAGCGCCAGAATTTGCTCACTTGCCACTTATTTTAAAACCTGTTGGAAACGGAAAATTATCCAAACGTGACGGAGACAAATTAGGGTTTCCGGTATTCCCTTTAGAATGGAAAACAGACGAAGGGATTTCATCAGGTTATAGAGAATCGGGGTTTTATCCTGAGGCGGTAATTAACTTTTTGGCATTATTAGGCTGGAATGACGG
>CALPNL020000224.1 GCA_943324925.2 Chitinophaga pinensis
CAGCTTAACTAGCGGTTTTCCTCAAGATAAATTACGCTTTCGTTTTCCGCCAGAACCTAATGGTTATTTGCATATTGGCCATGCCAAATCAATTTGCTTGAATTTTGGACTAGGATTGCGTTATAATGCGCCTGTAAATCTGCGTTTTGACGATACCAATCCTGCAAAAGAAGAGCAAGAATATGTTGACGCAATCAAAGAAGATTTGCAATGGTTGGGTTTCAAATGGGCTGAAGAACGGTATGCATCGGATTATTTCCAACAATTATACGATTGGGCTGTTGAGATGATTAAAAAGGGAAAAGCCTATGTGGACAGTCAATCTTCTGAAGACATGGCCGCTCAAAAAGGAACACCTACACAACCTGGAGTTGACGGACCTTACAGAAATCGTTCGATTGAAGAAAATTTATCTTTAGTTGAAGCGATGAAAAACGGAGATTTTCCAGAAGGAAGTCACGTTTTGAGAGCTAAAATCGATATGAAATCTACCAATATGTTGATGCGCGATCCGTTGATGTATCGTATTTTACACCGCCATCACCACAGAACAGGAAACGATTGGAAAATCTATCCAATGTATGATTATGCTCATGGCGAAAGCGATTATATCGAGCAAATTTCACATTCTATTTGTACACTCGAATTTGTAATGCACCGCGAATTGTACAATTGGTTTTTAGATCAGATTTACACTGAATCAAGTTCAGTGTCTAACACATTTAAAGTAAGACCTAACCAATACGAATTTGCAAGATTGAACTTAAATTATACTGTAATGAGTAAACGAAAACTCCTACAATTAGTTCAAGAAAATATTGTAAACGGTTGGGACGATCCTAGAATGCCAACCATTTCTGGATTAAGAAGACGAGGATATACCGCCAATGCTATTCGTAAATTTTGTGAAACTATTGGAGTTGCAAAACGCGAAAATGTAATTGATGTTTCACTTTTAGAATTTTGCTTGCGTGAAGATTTAAACAAAACGGCCCCTCGAGTTATGGCTGTTTTAGATCCTGTGAAAGTGGTAATTACTAATTATCCTGAAGGAAAAGAAGAATTATTAGATGCTGAAAATAACCAAGAAGACGAAAGTGCGGGTTATAGAAAAGTGCCGTTTTCAAGAGAAATATACATTGAAAGAGAAGACTTTTTGGAAGAAGCACCTGCTAAATTTTTCCGTTTGTCAATAGGTAGAGAAGTGCGTTTGAAAAACGCGTATATCATCAAAGGGGAAGGCGTTGTAAAAGATGCTGCAGGAAATATCACCGAAATTCACGTTAATTACGACAGTGATAGTCGAAGCGGAAGCGGAAGCGAAGCAAGTCAGAGAAAAGTGGCCGGAACGCTGCATTGGGTTTCTATTCAACACGCCATTCCTGCTGAAGTTAGAATGTACGATCGTTTGTTTATTGACGAAGCGCCAGACAGTCACAAAGAGAAAAATTTCTTAGAATTTATGAATCCGAATTCTTTACAAATCGTAAAAGGTTTTGTAGAACCGAGTTTGGCAAACGTAAAATCGGGAGACAAATTCCAATTTCAACGAATGGGTTATTTCAATGTTGATAAAGATTCAGCTCCTGAAAAATTGCTGTTTAATCGAACTGTTGGATTGAAAGACGCTTGGGAAGAAAAAGGCAAAAAAGAAGAAAATTTATTGATGTCGATGCAAAAAGAGATTAATAAATATGTAAAAGAAAAAGACGACGCTGTTGCAAAAGTTACTCTGGACGCCATTATTGAAACCATAAAAAGCATCGATAATTTCAGTTTGATTTGTCAAACGATTATTAAAAACGTGAAAAACGATAACAATGCGTTACTGTTTTCAAATTTGATTTTACATTTTTCTGATAAAGTAAATTTTAAAGATATCGATTCTGAAGTTTTGACGAAATTATATTCCATGTCGTTAAAAAGTCAAATGCCGGCGGTGCGAATTTTTGCGATTCGCAATTTGAAAAACGATATAGAGAATTTTAAAGATTTTAATTCGCAACTTTCAGAATTAAGATTAGCTGAAAAAAATGAAAGATTGTTAGAAGAATTGAAATAATAATTTTTATTCCAAATAAAAAAGCGCCAAATTAAGGCGCTTTTTCTATTATTGATTTTAACTATCGAACGAAGTTAAGGTATCAATTTGAACGATTAAAAACGGCTTTTATATCTTGCTTTTAAAGTAGTTTTTTAATTTTTAAGACAAACACTTCCTCTTTTAAAAAACGATTAAATCAGCGCTTTAATTTTAAGTTTCAACTAAAATTTACGCTGCTTTTGCAAAACCAAACCTATAAAACCGAAATTGCTTTTTGAATTCGATTGACTGTTTCTTCTTTTCCGATAAAATCGGCAATATCAAAAAGATGCGGTCCTTTTAGTGCGCCAACCAAACTCAATCGAAAAGGTTGCATAATTTTTCCCATTCCGATTTCATTTTCGGTCATCCAGGCTTTTACGATGGTTTCAATTTTATCTGAAGAAAAAGAATCAATACCTTCCAAAACAACAATTAATTGTTTCATCAAATCACTAGTATCTTCTTTCCAGTTTTTTGTTGCTTTTTCATCGTAGGATGTTGGCGCCTCGAAAAAATAATCGGAGAGCGACCAAAATTCCGAAACAAAATTTGCGCGTTCTTTTATTAAGGAAACCAATTTTGTCAATCGCGCTTCCGAAATAGAAATTCCTTTTAATTCCAATAACAGGGCATACGATTTTGCTAAATCAGAATCGCTTTGCATTTGTAAATAATGATGATTGAACCATTTGTTTTTTTCTGGGTCGAATTTTGCTCCCGCTTTATGAACATGATTTAAATCGAATTTGTTCACTAATTCTTCTAATGAAAATAATTCTTGTTCGGTTCCGTCATTCCAACCTAACAATACCAAAAAGTTGATTACTGCCTCAGGATAAAACCCCGATTCTCTGTAACCTGATGAAATTCCCTCGTCTGTTTTCCATTCTAAAGGAAATACTGGAAACCCTAATTTGTCCCCATCACGCTTGGATAATTTTCCATTTCCAACAGGTTTTAAAATAAGTGGTAAGTGAGCAAATTCAGGCGC
>CALPNL020000225.1 GCA_943324925.2 Chitinophaga pinensis
AGATTGGAGCAAACGAAGGAAAATATAGCTATGGAAATAATTGAAAACTATGCCAATTTATACCGAGCTCAGAAAGCTGTGATCCTAATTACTGATAATTTAAAAAGTGCAGAACAACGCGTTACCGACTTTTCTGCATTAGAAAAAAATGGGATTATTGCACGTAATGATTTGCTGAAAGCACAATTACAACAATCGAAAGTGCAATTGGCATTGGACGAAGCTTATAAAAATGTATCTGTTTACAATTATGATTTAATTACACTTTTAAAACTACCTACCGATTTTAAAATTGATATAGACGAAAATCAATTTGGTAACAAGCAGCCAATAAACACAATGAACGATGTTCAGGTTGCCCTAAAAAATCGTAAAGATCTTGAAGCGATTCATTTTCTTCAAAAAGCAAGTGAAAACAATATCCAAATTGCAAAAAGTGCTTATTATCCTTCCTTGAATTTAACTGGAGGATTGATTTATTTGGATTTAAAAAATACCTTAACGGTTTCCAACGCAATGAATTTTGGTTTTGGTTTGTCTTACGATATTGCCAATATCTTTAAGAATGGAACTAACGTAAAAACGGCAAAAAGCAAGGCGTTAGAAGTTCAAGAAACGGAAAGCATTTTATCTGAAAAGATTAAAACCCAGGTGCATGAAGCCAACGAAAACTATAACTTAGCTTTGAAACAAAATTTAGTTTACGAACAAGCTATCGATCAAGCTAAAGAAAATTACAGAATTGTGAAAGACAAATACGACAACGGACTTTCAAATACTACGGAACTTTTAGAAGCCGATGTTGAACAATTAAATTCTAGAATAAATTATGCTTACTCAAGGGCGAACGTAATGCTAAAATATTACGAAATGCAATTTGCAGCAGGTCAATTAATCCAATCATTCCAACTAACAAAAAACTAATATTTCTTATCATGGAAAATCAAAAAAGCAACAAAAAAAGCATCATTATTGTAGTATTAATTCTTTCAGGATTGAGCTATGGAATATATAAATACATGCATTCTCTTTCGCATGAAACCACTGACGATGCGCAAATTGAGAAAAATATGAATCCAATTATTCCTAGAGTAATGGGTTATGTGACTAAAGTGTACATCAAAGACAACGATTATGTAAAAAAAGGAGATACCCTTTTTACCATTGATAATAATGATTATATTGTTAAACTAGAAGATGCGAAAGCAGCATTAATTGCGGCACAAGGAAATTTTGAAGTTTCAAAAGCTGATATTGGAAGTGCTTTAGCAAGTGTTTCTGTTTCAGATGCCAACGTACAATCGGCGGGTGGAACTATTGAAACGGCAAAAATTAGATTAGGAAGAGCGACCAATGATTTTGAACGTTACAATAATTTGTACAAAAATCATTCGATAACAAAACAACAATACGAACAAGCTTTAGCTGCAAAACAAGAAGCTGAAAGCCAATTGAGAATATTGCAAGACCAACAAAAAGCGAGTTCGTTTCAAAAATCGGTAATTATTGCGAAATCTAAAGTTTCCAACAAGCAAAGTGAAGTTGCTTCTGCCAATATAAAACGCGCTGAAGCGATGCTAGAAGCTGCTAAATTGAACTTAAGTTATACAGTTGTTACCGCTGCAATTGATGGGCAAGTTTCAAAAATCGCTATCCAACCTGGACAATTAGTTCAACCTGGGCAAGCCTTATTTTACATTATTAATAATCAAGAAGCTTGGGTAATTGCTAATTTTAAAGAAACGCAATTGAACAAAATGAAAATGGGACAAAAAGTAACTGTAAAAGTAGATGCTTATCCTGACACTGATTTTGAAGGTGAAATCACTTCTTTTTCACCAGCAACAGGTTCTAAATTTTCATTACTACCACCAGATAATGCTACTGGAAACTTTGTGAAAACAATTCAACGTTTGCCAGTAAAAATTAGCTTGAACGCAACAAACGATCCTGAGAAAATTAAATTATTACGACCAGGAATGAATGTAGATGTTGACGTACATATTAACTAAATAACAGCATTTGAACCAAATAAAATATGGTACAACAAGATCCAGATAGCTTAGTAGAATATGGTTTCAGAAGGGTAATTATCACCATTACGGCGGTACTTTGTGCCTTGCTTGAAATTGTAGATACCACTATTGTAAACGTAGCCTTGAACAACATGCGAGGAAGTTTAGGGGCAACCTTAACTGATGTTGCTTGGGTAATCACCGCTTATGCTATTGCAAATGTGATCATCATTCCAATGACGAGCTGGTTGTCACAACAATTTGGACGACGAAACTATTTTGCCACTTCTATTATCATTTTTACCATTGCATCCTTTATGTGTGGAAACGCAACGAATATATGGGAATTGGTATTTTTTAGATTCATTCAAGGTTTAGGTGGAGGGGCGTTACTTGTTACTGCTCAAACGATTATTACAGAAAGTTATCCCGTTGCAAAACGTGGAATGGCTCAAGCAATTTATGGAATGGGCGTTATTGTAGGTCCCACATTAGGTCCGCCATTGGGAGGTTATTTTGTGGATCATTTTTCTTGGCCTTATATATTTTATATTAATATTCCAATTGGTATTATCGCCGCATTTTTAACAATAACTTTTGTTAGAAGTCCTAAATTTGGTGAAAAACTAAAAGCGTCACAAGTCGATTGGTGGGGAATTGTTTTTCTCGCTGGATTTGTAGGTTCGCTTCAATATGTTTTAGAACACGGTCAGCAAGACGACTGGTTTAACGATAGAATAATCAATATTCTAACCTTAGTTTCTTCGGTGAGTTTTATGCTTTTTATTTGGCGAGAGCTCAATTACAAACATCCAATTGTAAATTTAAGAGTGCTAAAAAACACCAATTTGCGCGTGGGGGTTGTTATGAGTTTTGTACTTGGTTTTGGTCTTTACAGTTCTACGTTTATTATCCCAATTTACACACAATCAATACTGGGCTGGAGTGCGTTAAATGCAGGATTAATACTTATTCCTAGTTCTATTACCACTGGTTTTATGATGCCAATGATTGGAAAATTAATTCAGCGTGGTGTTCCTCAAGC
>CALPNL020000226.1 GCA_943324925.2 Chitinophaga pinensis
AAAACAAAAAACAAATCCCAAAAAATTAGACATTAAATTTAAAGGTTTGAAACCAAAATGTGTTTAACTTATTAATTGATTAAAAACCACTCAATTTGAACGAAAGAATCATCGAGCTCATAGACATCGCTCCAAAAGACTTCTGGGGCGCTCAAGACACTCATCTTGAAACGATTAAAAAGTATTATCCAAAGTTGAAAATTGTGGCTCGTGGTACCACCATGAAAGTTTTTGGTGAGAAAGAAGCCTTAGATGAATTTGAAAAAAGATTCAACCGTCTAATGGTTCATTTTAGTAGGTACAATAATATCGATGACAATGTAATTGAAAGGGTAATCCAAAGTGACTCGCAAGACGACAATCGCATGGATGCTAGAGACAATATTTTGGTTCATGGTGTAGGAGGTAAGATCATTAAAGCGATGACTGCCAACCAACATTTATTGGTTCAAACCATTAATAAGAACGACATGGTATTTGCCGTAGGGCCAGCTGGTACAGGGAAAACTTACACCGGAGTGGCGATGGCGGTTAAAGCACTAAAAGAAAAACAAGTAAAGCGAATTATATTAACGCGCCCTGCAGTTGAAGCAGGAGAAAATTTGGGTTTCTTGCCTGGAGACATGAAAGAAAAACTCGATCCTTACATGCAGCCACTTTATGATGCTTTGCGCGACATGTTACCCAACGAAAAATTAGAAGACTATATATTAAAAGGTATAATTCAAATTGCCCCTTTGGCCTTCATGCGGGGTAGAACCTTAGATAATGCATTTGTAATTTTGGACGAAGCACAAAATACCACCCATTCTCAGATGAAAATGTTTTTGACGCGTATGGGTAAAAATGCCAAGTTCATGATTACTGGTGACCCAGGTCAAGTAGATTTACCAAGACGAACTATTTCTGGATTAAAAGAAGCGATATTGGTTTTGAAAGACGTTGATGGAATAGGAATTATTTACCTTGACGATAAAGATATTGTGCGCCACCGATTAGTGAAAAAAGTAATTGATGCCTATAAGCAAATTGAGAATCACGATTAGAGTATAGCTATTAGCTTTCAGCAATAAGCTATCAAGAAAGATTTTTATATTTAATCACTTCCTAATTTTGCTTTCTTGTTCAAAACAATCTATTTTTGCACCACACACAACAAACAACACCTTAAATGAATACGATTACTACTACCAATTTTAATTTTCCTAATCAAAAATCAGTTTACCACGGAAAAGTTCGAGAAGTTTACAATATCAATAACGAGTTATTGGTTATGGTAGCCACCGACAGACTTTCTGCTTTTGATGTAGTGATGCCAAAAGGAATTCCCTACAAAGGGCAGATCTTAAATCAAATTGCTACAAAATTTATGGAATTAACACAGGATATTGTTCCAAATTGGTTAATTGCAACCCCAGATCCAAACGTGGCAATCGGACATTTATGTGATCCTTTTAAAGTAGAAATGGTAATTCGCGGGTATGTTTCTGGTCATGCTGCTCGGGAGTATGCTGCAGGAAAAAGAACGTTATGTGGCGTTACGATGCCAGAAGGCTTGAAAGAAAATGATAAATTCCCAACACCAATTATAACTCCGTCAACCAAAGCAGATAATGGAGAACACGACGAAGATATTTCTCGTGAGGCTATTTTGGCAAAAGGTATAGTATCAGAAGAAGATTATTTGGTTTTAGAAAAATATACTCGTGCTTTATTCCAACGAGGAACCGAAATTGCTGCTAGCCGTGGTTTGATATTGGTAGATACTAAGTATGAATTTGGAAAAACCAAAGACGGTAAAATTGTATTAATAGATGAAATTCACACTCCAGATTCTTCTCGTTATTTCTACGCTGATGGTTATCAAGAGCGACAAAATAATGGAGAAGAGCAAAAACAACTTTCTAAAGAGTTTGTAAGACGGTGGTTAATAGAAAATGGATTTCAAGGTAAAGAAGGTCAAACGATTCCAAATATGACCGACGAATATATCCAAACGGTTTCTGATAGATATATTGAATTATTTGAAAATATCATCGGTGAAGAATTTATTAAAGCTGATATTTCTGACATCAATAGTCGAATTGAAAAAAACGTATTGGATTATTTGTCTAAAAAGTAAACTACTCCCTATTTTATTAGGATTTTAATTGTAATATCTTTAAAAACGAACTTAAATAAGTTCGTTTTTTTTTGTTTAAAACTGCAGTTATTAACAATTTGATAAATATATATTTGATAACTTTTAACTTTTAAATTTATCGATTTCATTAAATTTTTTTAAGTTTGATATAATATTAACAAAATTTTATTAATTTTGTTATTATAGTGGAGTCCAGAAACTACTTTAAACAACGGGGCGGAACCGAAAAGCCTTACGAGTAAGAAAACCAAATTAACCAATTTAATTATGACAAATTTAATGTTTATTCCAAGTTTGATTGGAAAGTTAGCACCTACTGATTATGTAGGATTTACCTTTTTTGTTGGGTGTATGGCCATGATGGCAGCATCTGCTTTTTTCTTTTTATCATTAAGTCAATTTGATAAAAAGTGGCGTACTTCTGTATTAGTATCAGGTTTAATTACCTTTATTGCAGCAGTACACTATTTCTACATGAAAGAGTATTGGTCTGAATTCCAAGAATCGCCAACATTCTTCAGATATGTGGATTGGGTATTAACTGTGCCATTAATGTGTGTTGAGTTTTACTTGATACTAAAAGTTGCTGGAGCTAAAACTGATTTACTATGGAAAATGATTTTCTTATCAGTAGTAATGTTAGTAACTGGTTACCTAGGAGAAACAGTTTACTCTGATCAAGCGGCATTATGGGGAGGAATCTCTGGATTAGCTTATTTTGTTATAGCTTATGAAATCTGGTTAGGAAGCGCTTCTAAATTAGCTGCTGCTGCTGGAGGAAATGTATTAGCTGCACACAAAATTTTATGCTGGTTCGTACTAGTTGGTTGGGCTATCTATCCATTAGGATACATGTTAGGAACTGACGGATGGTACACAGATATCCTTGGAAAAGGAAGTGTAGATGTAGCTTAC
>CALPNL020000227.1 GCA_943324925.2 Chitinophaga pinensis
AAACAAATAGTATAAAAATGAGCGAATTAAGTGTAAATCATTTATTAGGAATTAAATATATCACCAAAAATGATATTGACCTTATTTTTGAAACCGCCGATCATTTTAAAGAAGTAATCAACCGTACAATAAAGAAAGTAACTTCTTTACGTGACATTACAATTGCTAACATATTCTTTGAAAACAGTACGCGAACCAAATTATCATTTGAACTCGCTCAAAAAAGACTTTCAGCAGATGTGATTAGTTTTTCTGCAGCGCAATCCTCAGTAAAAAAAGGAGAAACCCTAGTAGATACCGTAAATAATATTCTATCAATGAAAGTGGATATGGTAGTCATGCGACATGCCAATCCAGGTGCAGCTCATTTTTTATCACAAAATGTAAAAGCCAGTATCATAAACGCTGGAGATGGAGCACACGAACATCCAACACAAGCGCTTTTAGATAGTTATTCTATCAGAGAAAAACTAGGAGAAGTGGCAGGTAAAAAAGTAGTTATTGTAGGTGATATATTACACTCTCGAGTAGCACTTTCAAATATTTATGCTTTGCAAATGCAAGGGGCAGAAGTGAAGGTTTGTGGACCAAAAACACTGATCCCAAGACACATAGAATCACTTGGAGTAAAAGTAGAGCCTAATTTACGTAAAGCTTTGGAATGGTGTGATGTAGCAAACATGCTAAGAGTTCAAAATGAACGCATGGATGTGAATTTTTTCCCTTCAACAAGAGAATACGCACAACAATATGGATTAGACAAAACCTTGTTGGATTCCCTAAATAAAGAGATCGTAATTATGCATCCAGGACCTATAAATCGTGGTGTAGAAATTACTTCTGAAGTAGCCGATTCAAATCAATCGTTGATCTTAAATCAAGTGGAAAACGGAGTGGCGGTTCGAATGGCAGTAATCTATTTATTGGCTTCAAAAATTCAATAAGTAAATGAAAGTAGTTGCTAAAGGTCACACCACTGTTTTAATAGATACTCAAGGTGATTGTGGTTTATTTTTAC
This sequence comes from Chitinophaga pinensis, assembly GCA_943324925.2. Classification (GTDB taxonomy): domain Bacteria; phylum Bacteroidota; class Bacteroidia; order Flavobacteriales; family Flavobacteriaceae; genus Flavobacterium. The sequence goes on from CALPNL020000227.1 coordinate 1,019, forward strand.
AGAAGATCACTAGTCAAAGCGAAAGTTATAAAAATCAGAATTTGATTTTGGACCTTACTCACGATAAATCGACTACAATTCAATCTATTAAAGCATTTTCTGATTTTTCTAAAATGCATTGTAAAGGGAAAAAATCGTTCGTAATAGTTGCTGAAAATGTCGATTTTAATGCCCTTCCTAAATCATTAGTGGTAGTCCCTTCCGTTTTAGAAGCCCACGATATTATTGATATGGACGAAATAGAAAGAGATTTAGGATTTTAGAAGTGCATTTGTTTAATCGGTAACAAATAAAGCTTCAACGAATTACCAAATTGCCTAATTAACAAATAACCAACAAATTGAATCTAACGGTACTTGGTTGCTATGCTGCAACACCACGAACAATTACAAATCCTACGGCACAAGTTTTAGAAATCAGGAATCGCCTTTTTCTAATTGATTGCGGGGAAGGGACTCAGGTTCAATTGCGCAAAAATAAAATCCGTTTTTCAAAAATTAATCACATATTTATTTCCCATTTGCACGGCGATCATTTTTATGGTTTAGTAGGTTTGGTTTCTACTTTTATGTTATTGAATAGAACCACCGATTTACACATTTATGGTCCGAAAGGAATAGAAGAAGTGATTAAATTACAGTTAAAACTATCCAATTCCTGGACCAATTACGGTTTGTATTTCCATGAACTGAATTCTGATAAAAGTGAAATCATTTACGAAGACGACAAAGTATTCGTAAAGACGATTCCTTTAAAACATAGAGTTTATACCAATGGATTCTTATTTCAGGAGAAAGTAGGTGATCGTAAATTGAATTTAGATGCAGTTCAAAATTTCGAAATAGATTCTTGTTATTATCAGAAAATTAAAAATGGAAAAGATATCACTTTAGAGGATGGACGCGTGATTGAAAATGAAAAACTGACCTTTGATCCAATTCCAACTAAAAGTTATGCTTTTTGTTCAGATACCGCCTATAATGAAGACATTATTCCGATAATAGAGAATGCAGATGTATTGTATCATGAAGCTACATTTCTAGATTCCGAAGAGCAGTTGGCCCATAAAACAATGCATTGTACAGCCAAACAAGCAGCTAAAATTGCTTTGAAAGCCAATGTAAAGCAACTTATATTAGGGCATTATTCCACTCGATACGATAATATTAATTTGTTTAAAGAAGAAGCACTAACCATTTTTCCAGAAGTGCTTTTGGCAGATGACGGAAAAAGTTTTGAGTTTTAATAATAAATCAATTATTTTAGATTCGTTATTTTAGAATCAATTTTCTAAAATCTAAAATCTAAAATCTAAAATCTAATTTATGGAAGATTTAAGCGATTACCGAAAATCATATGAGAAAAGCGCTCTTTTGGAAACTTCAATTCCAGAAGATCCAATCAATTTGTTTCATCAATGGTTTCATGAAGTGGAAGATTTCGGTGGAATAGAGGAGGTAAATGCGATGACAGTTTCTACAATAGGTTTGGATGGTTTTCCTAAATCAAGAGTGGTTCTACTAAAAAAATACTCCGAAGAAGGCTTTATTTTTTACACCAATTATAACTCAGAAAAAGGAAAAGCAATCACTAATAATCCGAACGTTTGTCTTTCTTTCTTTTGGCATTCAATGGAGCGACAAGTAATTATTAAAGGAATTGCAGAGAAAACACCAACGAATATTTCCGATGGTTATTTTGAGTCTAGACCAGACGGAAGTAAGCTTGGAGCTATAGTTTCTAATCAAAGTGAGGTAATTCCTTCCCGTGTTTTTTTAGAAGATAAATTGAAACAATTAGAATTGGATTCTCAAGGTAAAGAAATCCTTAGACCTGAATTTTGGGGCGGTTTCCTTATTAAACCTGTTGAAGTAGAATTTTGGCAAGGACGTCCAAACCGACTTCATGACCGTATTAGATACCAATTGCAAGATGATTATTCTTGGAAAACGGATCGCTTATCTCCTTAAAATTATTATTCAATATTTTCAAACACTTTGATTTTATCTCGGAATAAAAA
>CALPNL020000228.1 GCA_943324925.2 Chitinophaga pinensis
AGGAATAGATTTCATTTTCATCAAATATTCCTGTTTCATGGTATTTTTTAAAAACCGATCCATAGGTATCAATTCCCCAAACTTTAACGTTAGGATTTTGTTCTTTTAAATATCTTCCAATACCAGAAATAGTTCCGCCAGTTCCTACACCCACTACAAAATGCGTCACTTTTCCATCGGTTTGTTTCCAAATTTCAGGGCCTGTTTGTTCATAATGTGCTAAAGCATTAGAGGGATTGTCGTATTGGTTTACGTACCAAGAATTCGGTGTATCTTCACCCAATCGTTTTGAAACAGAATAATAAGAACGAGGATCTGTAGGTTCTACATCCGTTGGACACACTACTACTTTCGCTCCTACCGCGCGAAGGATATCCATTTTTTCTTTGGATTGCTTGTCGGTAATTACGCAAATTAATTTGTATCCTTTTACGATTGCGGCTAGAGCCAATCCCATTCCGGTATTTCCAGAAGTCCCTTCAATGATCGTTCCTCCCGGCTTTAAACGACCGTCTGCCTCAGCATCTTCAACCATTTTTAGGGCCATTCTGTCCTTGGTAGAATTTCCAGGATTAAAGGTTTCTACTTTTGCAAGGACCAACGCATCAATTTCTGCGGTTACTTTATTCAATCGAACCATTGGCGTATTGCCTATTGTTCCTAGTATATTTTCTGAATATTGCATTTGTTTTAGTTTTTTATTTCAATAGTATTAATCGAAGAAATTCCATACCAAACCGAAACGAATCATAAAATCGTGGTAGGGATTGTTTGGTGAAGAATAATAATTGTTTCCGGTCATTGACGAATTAAAATGTTCTGCTTTAAGATAAATTCTGGTGCGCTGTATTCTTGCATTTGCAAATAAATCTATCATAGGATAAGCCCCCATTTCTTTTTGATTCTGCACAAAAAATTCACCTAAAATTGGATTGTAATCGTTAGCATAATACTTTGTAAAATAATTGAAAATCAAACCCGTTTGAAGGTACATCGCTTTATTAAAAAAATGATCTGAATAATAGAGTGTGTTTCGAAGTACCAGTTGCGGCACATTCAAAATTTTATCCGACTGATCTACTTTTTGGTACAAAAAAGTATTGTCTAAGGCCCATTTTCTGAATTTAACTTCCTTATTAATTTTTATGGAAACTTGATTGATCGCTTTATCATATTGCTTTGGCGAAACCAATTGCAAGCCGGTAGAATTATCATTACTGAAATACAAATAATCATTTATGGTATTCAATTCTAATGTAGCACTTGCCCATTGAGTATTGGCTTCCACCTTCAATGAATTGTGCTTTTCATTTTTGAAATTATTGAACCAATTGTAATTGATATAACTACTTTGATGTAAATTATAAATATTGTTTGGCAAATTATTGCTGTTCTGGTATTCGAAAGTAAAACTATTTCTATCGTTGTGTTGGTAGTTTAAACGCGCATTAAAGTCAAAGAGCGACTGCTTTGTTATTGAACTAGAATATTGAAACTTACCGTTCCATTTGTTTTTTCGGTATTCGTATTGGCCGCCAATATCGTTAATAACATCATTCATAGCATTTGGAATGGTTTGAGACGTTAAAAACAAAACCGAATTAAAGTAATAATTGTATCTAAAATCATCTACAAAAAACTGCAATTTCCCTAAAGTGGTATTTTCATAAATGGCTCCTATTTTATTGTACATTCTATTGTAACGTACTTGATCGTTAATATTTGCTGCAGCAAAGGAAGGCCCAAAGCGGTAGAAAGTAGAAGTCACCCCAGAAGAAGAAGTGATAGTTGTGGGAACCGTGGCTTGATTGAATTCAAAATATTTTGTTTCATAATTAATTTGATGCGTCAAATAGAGGTTGTTATTTCGCTTTTTAGCGTTAATTAAGAAATTATGATCTAGGAACAGCCTGGTTCCCATTAATGTGGATTTAGCGTCTTTTAAATAAACATCCAATCGAGGTCGTTCATTGTAAGCGGGATCATTGCCTTCAAAATTCTCCGGATTGGATAATCCACCATTTTCACCATTTAAAATATCTTGTGAAGTATAATGGAAATTAGCGTAATACCTTTTATCCTTAGAGTTATAACTAGCGGTAAATCTAAAATTCCCGGTGCTTGAAAGTTGGTTGATGTATTTTCCTAACGAGCGCAACCCTTTATACCCCATAGAAAAATTAAATTGTTCCGAGGTATTTAAAGTAAGGAATGCATCTAGGTTTTGACCTTGCTCCATAACGGTTTTAAAATACAATTCGGTAAAGGGTGTTGCAACAGAATAGTATTTAATGTCGTTAGGTTGGTAATAATTAAAATGCTTACCGGTATAACCAAATTCTGGAAACGAAGTTCGTTGTTTTGAGGAATAGTATAAAGTATTGTAGGTTTGACCTTCATTGGCAAACGGCATTAAGCCAAAAAGATCTCGACGAAGGTAATTGTAATCGTATTCTTTTTTTATGGTTAAAGAAGTGTCTACAAAAGTAGTATCCCGTTCCAGCGTAATTATTCTATATTGAGAAATAGTTGCTTTGGGCTGGTCATTTTTATGATCAATAATCAGGGAGGCTCTTTTTACGGTGTCTAATTTGGTTTCATTTCCCACTTGTGCAAAAAGGGAGAAGGAGAGTAAGAAGACCAAAACTAGCAAGCGAATTTTCATAAAAATATTTTCAACAAATATACTATTATAAATAATTATTTAATAATGTTATTGCTGATAAAAAAAACCCCGCACAAAGCGGGGTTTTAAAACTATAGAATATTAAAAAATTAATATCCTGTATTTTGTTGGATTCCTCCATTAGCATTTAACTCCGCTTGTGGAATAGGTAAAGCCCATTTGTAGCTAGTTAAAGTTAAATTAGATGGGTTAGCACCTGGAATGTTCCATGAAGAGGAAGCATAATCAGCAGCATCTCTATCTAAAGAAGCACCAGCTAAAGTTCCTAAACGTTTCAAGTCAATGAAACGGAAACCTTCAAATGATAATTCTTTTCTTCTTTCGTCAAGAATTCCTTTCCAAGCTGC